>JAGQPV010000082.1 GCA_020426545.1 Planctomycetaceae bacterium | reverse complement strand
AAACATGGAACCGGCTCCGCGGCGAACTGGCCGAACTGGAAAGCCAGCGGAATCAGCTGCTGCAGGCAGCCCGCGAACAGGCGGACAACGGGCACCTGTCGGCAGCCCGCAAGTACCTCGCCCGCATCCCCGGTCCGATGCAGAACGAGGAAACCCGCCAGCTGGCTGAGAATCTGGCCGCTGCCACCGCGGAAGTGAAGCAGCTGGCCGGCGAGATTCAGTACGCGGCCCGGGCCCGACTGTACGACGGGCTGGAACAGAAGCTGAATCGCTACCTGGAACTCAAACCGCGGGACAGCAAAGCCGTGGCCCTGCTGCGGAAAGTCCAGGAACGCCACCAGCGCAGTCAGGCGAAAACCGGGACCACGGCCGGCACTGCAACTGCTGAAGAATCACCACAGCCGCCGCCCCCTCCGCTGCCGGATGAACCCGCACAGCAACCAGAGCCGGCACTGAAACCCTCGTCAAAGAGAAAGCAGCCGGCGGAAAAACATCCACTCCGCAACCGGATCATCTGGATTACGGCCAGTTGCGTCGTCACCCTGCTGATGATCCCGCGGATGCTGGCCCTGATGAATCCTCAGCATCAGGCGGCAACCACCCCGGGACAGGAAGCACAGCCTTCCCCGGAACTGCCGACGGGCCTGCGGGTCGTGCATACGCTCAGCCGGCATACCAATGATGTCACGTCTGTCGCCTTCAGCCCGGATGGCCAGACCCTGGCCTCGGCCAGCGAGGACTATACAACCCGACTGTGGTCGGTCGCCGATGGCACACTGCTGCACACGCTCCACGGGCATTCTCTGCGGGTCAACCAGGTGACCTTCAGCCTCGACGGGCGGCTTCTCGCCACCGGAAGTGAGGACAATACGGCCCGCGTGTGGTCGGTTGCCGACGGTTCACTGCTGCACTGGTTCCTGCATACAGACGACGTGAATGCCATCGCCTTCAGTCCAAACGGTCGCTCGGTGGCCACTGCCAGTGACGACAATCTGATCCGCATGTGGTCCGTCGACAACGGGGGCATGCTTTACACCCTGAACGGGCACGAGTCCGGTGTGAACTCGGTAGCTTTCAGTCCGGATGGACGAACTCTGGCCACCACCAGTTTTGACTCCACCGCCCGGCTGTGGTCGACCTCCTCGGGAACCCTGCAGCGCAAACTGACCGGGCATTCCAACACGGTGGTGTCCGCCACCTTCAGCCCGGACGGACAGATTCTGGCCACTGCCGGTTATGACAGAACCGTCCGCCTGTGGTCTGTTGCGGACGGGACACTGCTGCACAGACTCAGCGGGCATACGGACTGGGTGGGGCCCCTGGCCTTCAGCCCGGACGGGCGGACTCTGGCCTCCGGCAGTTTCGACAGAACGGCCCGGCTGTGGTCGGTGGCGGATGGCAGCCCGCTGCACATTCTGAGCGGCCAGGCAGGGAACGTGCTGTCGCTGGCCTTCCACCCCGACGGTCGCGTCCTGGCCACCGGTAACAGCTACGACTCGGTCATCCTGTGGGCCACCACCGAAGGCCAGCTGCTGCAGAAGAACACCGAGCAGTCCGGGGCAATTACCACGGTGACCTTCAGTCCGGATGGAAGCCTGCTGGCAACCGGTGGCTCAGATGATACGGCCCGGCTGTGGGCCGTGGAACGGTAACACCACTGACCACTGACAGTCATTCGTCGCTGTGGAACAGCCAGGCAGTTGCGAGCCAGCGATCCGCTTACTCTTCCGTGCCGGGAGCCTGGTGCGGTTCGAACACGGTGCGGCGGGACTGCTCCGCCGAGCGGGCCCGTTCGCAGGCCTCTTCGTACAGCATTTCCTGGCAGCGGTAGGCTGACGCCGGGTCGTCCGGCCGGGCCAGCCGATAGCCACCATCCGGCAGCAGATGACGGGCTTTGACATTATCGCGGAAGCAGGCCCGCAGCAGATGAATCAGCCGGCTGCGGCACTCGGGCGCATCGACCGGCACCAGCAGTTCCACCCGGCGATCGAGGTTGCGGGGCATCCAGTCGGCACTGGAAATAAAGACCCGCTGCGCTCCCCCCTGATGGAAATAGACGATGCGGCTGTGTTCCAGGCAGCGGTCGATAATGCTGACGACCGTGATATTCTCGCTCAGCCCGGGCACGCCCGGACGCAGGCAGCAGATGCCACGAATATTCAGCTGCACGGTCACGCCGGCCTGCGACGCTTCGTACAGCGCGTCGATCAGCTTCGTATCGACCAGTGAATTGAACTTGGCCACAATCCGGGCGCTCTGCCCCTGCTGGCGTCGTTTCGTTTCGCTGGAAATCAGCTCCAGCAGTTTGTCCCGCAGGCCAATCGGGGCAGCTTCCAGCCGGGCATAACGCTGGGGCTGGGAATAGCCTGTAATCGAGTTAAAGAAGCTGACGGCATCGGCTCCCAGTTCCTCATCGCAGGTGAAATACGAAATGTCGCTGTACAGTCGGGCCGTGGCTTCGTTGTAGTTCCCCGTGCCGAAGTGCATATAACGGCGAATTCCCGAGGCTTCCCGTCGCACCACCAGGCAGATTTTCGCGTGCGTCTTCAGGCCGCGCACGCCATAAATCACCTGCACGCCTTCCTTCTCCAGATCGCGGGCCCACTCGATGTTGCGGGCTTCATCGAACCGGGCTTTCAGCTCGACAATCGCCGTGACGGACTTGCCATTCCCCGCGGCCCGCCGCAGTGCGGCCACTACCGGGCTGTTACGGCTGGTGCGGTACAGCGTCTGCCGGATCGCCATGACATCGGGGTCGTCGGCTGCCTCCTCGACAAACCGGATGACCGGTTCGAAACTTTCGCTCGGGTGAGACAGCAGCACATCGTGGTCGGCAATCGTATCGAACATGCTGCGGGACGGATCGACGTCCGTGGAATCCTGCGGGGGCCAGGCCTCGTACCGCAGAGCATCGAACCCGGCCAGATCCGTCTGCTGCATGAAGCTGCTCAAGTCGAGCGGGCCGGGGATATCGTAAATATCCTGGTCGGAGGACAGCTCCACAGCCTGTTTCAGAAACTGCCGCAGGCCGGGTGAAGCCGTGGCAGCCAGCTCGAGCCGCACGCAGTCGCTCTGCTTGCGGGCATCCAGAATCTGCTGCATTCCGCGAAGCAGATCGAGCGCCTGATCCTCGCGGATGCTCATATCGGCGTTGCGGGTCATGCGGAAGGGTTCGCAGGCGATAATTTCCTCACCGGGAAAAAACCGCTCCACAAACATCCGGACAACATCTTCCACCAGAATGTAATCGTAGCCGCCATCGGAGGGCAGGGTGATAAACCGCTGCACGGCCGGGCCAACGGGCAGAATAGCAAACCGGGGCGTGCCGGCTGATTCCGTTGTTTTCGATGTCCGCGGAGCCGGGGCCAGCTCGACACACAGGTTCAGCCGGCGGTTGGGCAGCAGCGGGAAATCCTCGGGCCCGGTCACCGCCTGGGGAGTCAGCAGAGCAAATATCTCTTCATCGAACAGCTGCTCCAGCACGGCCAGCTGACGGTCCGTGATGCTGGCATGCGTGTTTCTTCGCAAACCGGCCTCGGCCAGGGCAGGTTCCAGCTCTTCCAGCAGGCAGGCATACTGATCCTGCACCATGCGGTGCGTGCGACTGCTGATCCGGTCGAGCTGCTCGGCCGCCGTCAGGCCGCTGGGGTCACGGCGGTCCTGGTCCCGCTCGGCCAGCAGCTGCAGACCGCCCACCCGTACCATGAAGAATTCATCGAGGTTGGAGGAGGTAATCGCCAGGAATTTCAGTCGTTCCAGCAGCGGGATCCCCGGGTCCCGCGCTTCATCGAGCACGCGCTGGTTAAATTCCAGCCAGCTGAGTTCCCGGTTGAGGTAGCGGGCTGTCTCTGCAGTCATAATGAATCCGAATTTCAGTAATCCGGCAGCAGTAAGGGAAAGCTGCGGCCTGACAGGAGGACTTGAGATTAATGCCGGGCAGAACGGTGGTTGCACAGTCCGCGGGTGGCGGCGGTGGATTTCTCTTCGGAGCGAGGTGAGTTCCGTCACCCGCCCCGAGCACCGGGCCTGGACGAATCACTGACGGCGGACACGTCGCAGTCGCGGGCGGAGGCCGAAGGTTTCCTCGAACAGGGGGCCTTTCTGCTTCAGGGCCAGCTGTTCCAGCGACAGATCTTCCACGCCGGGAATCTCCAGCACCAGGTTCTGTCCTTCCCTGACACACTTGAAATCGCTGATTCGCTGGCTGTGCGAGCGATCGAGCGCATCGGCCAGCCGCAGCATGGCGGCCATTTTGGTGACGGCGATCCGGCTGTCCCGGTCCAGCGTGCCATACCACTGATGGACCGGCTTGGGCGAGGCCCGGCGATGATAGCGGGCCACCAGGCCCACCAGCATGCGGTCCCGCCGGCTGAGGCCGAACAGCTCGCTGTTGATGATGATATACATCGAATGCTTGTGGTGGCTGCTCGCGTTAATAAACAGCCCCAGCTCATGCAGGATCGCACTGAGATACAGAATCAGCTGAAAGCGGTCTTCGAGCATGTGCTCGTCCCGCAGATCCTCAAACAGCTTTAATGTATTTTCCGCGACGCGGGTGGCGTGCGGCTCATCGAATTCGAACCGCCGGCCCAGGGCCATGGCCGAGCGAATCACCTGCTGCCGGAACTCTTCCGTCCAGCTGCCCCGGTTGGCCATTTCCTGCAGCAGGCCATCCCGCAGGTTGGTATGCGTGACGAAAATTTCCTCGCGGCCGAAGCGGCGGGCCAGATGAACATAGGCCAGCAGGGCCGGGCCCAGGGTCTCGGCATCGGGAAACGTCAGGTGGTAACGGCGAACCAGTTCGTCGTCGGACAGCTGCAGCATGGCCCGGGTGAACTTCTCCAGCTCATCTGTCCGCAGGCGGGCCAGCGGGAGGTTGCCCCAGTCGTTCACCAGCTGAGAAGCAGCGAACCGCACATCGCCGCCGATGGCCAGCATCTCCACCGGCCCGTCGGGTGCGACCTGATGCGTGATCTGATCGACCGTCCGATCGATCTGTTTCTCCATGATGCTCCGCAGCTGCCGGGCCGAAGTCCGGAAGGACTGCAGCGATTCCAGCATTCGCAGCGAACCCAGCCGGTAGGAATGCGAGGAGATAATGTCGCCGTCCTGCACCTGCAGCAGTTCGGTACTGCCACCGCCGATTTCCGCCACGATGGACCGGGACTGGGCGAGGGCCGGCTCGGACTGCAGAAAGGGCTGAATTCCCAGGTAGGTGATCCGGTTGACTTCCGCCTCGTCGAGCGGTTCGACATCGAACCCGGTGGCGATGTAGATGCGGTCGAGAAAGGCCAGCCGGTTGGAGGCTTCCCGCACCGCGCTGGTGGCAATCACGCGGATCT
Organism: Planctomycetaceae bacterium; assembly: GCA_020426545.1. Classification (GTDB taxonomy): domain Bacteria; phylum Planctomycetota; class Planctomycetia; order Planctomycetales; family Planctomycetaceae; genus JAGQPV01. Next base: position 8,649 of record JAGQPV010000082.1, on the reverse strand, counting down.
GGTCGTTGGAATGAATCTGGTATTCGGCCAGGCGACGGCGGTAGCTTCGCAGGACGGAAGCGCAGCCCTCAATGGTGGACTTTTCAATCAACCCGCGGGTGAAGGTGTCTTTTCCGAGGCTGACTCCCTGCGTCAGCGTTTCCAGCAGCCTCACCTGCCCCGTACTGCTGATTTCGGCAATCGCCATCCGGATGGATGACGTGCCGATATCGATCACCGCCACCGGCCGGGGCATGGCCTCGGTCAGCACAACCGAATCGGACTCGCTTCTGCTCACAACACTCATGATGCGGCTCTCCCGGATGCCGGAGAATTCCGATTTGCTGACTGTGGCTGGCCGGTCTTCGCAGTCAGCTGTCAGCGTTCAGCTTTCAGCCGCCGTCGGTTCCACGGTCTGGCGAATCCAGGCGGCGGCTCCCATCACAGCGGCATCGTCGCCCAGTTTCGCCTCAACGACTTTGAAGGATTTCTCGTAGGCCGGCATCACATGGCTGCGGGCCGACTTGCCCACTTCGTCGACGAACAGCTTCGGCATGGCCTCCACCAGTCCGCCCCCCAGAACCACCACATCCGGTGAAATCAGGTGGACGACCGAAGCGACCGCCACGCCGATCAGGCTGGCTGCTTCCCGCAGAATACGTTCGACGACTTTATCGCCCCTGCGAACGGAATCGGCCAGGGCCCCACTGCGAATATCGGCCAGGTCGGTACCTTCGCTGTCCATCAGAGCGGGAGCCTGCCCGCGATAAGCGGCCTGGGCGGCAGCGGCGGAAATCGCCAGCCGGCTGGCCACGGCTTCGAGGCAGCCCTGCTGGCCGCAACCGCACAGCGGGCCCTCCGGCAGGACGCGGATATGACCGATTTCCATGCAGGAAGCCGTTTTCCCGCGAAGGATTTTTCCTTCGTACACGCAACCGCCGCCAATGCCGGTTCCGGGAAATACGCCCAGCACACAGCGAGCCTTCTTGGCTGCTCCGAAGCGGTATTCGCCATACACGCCGGCATCCACATCATTCATGATGGTGGCCGGGCAGCCGAATTCGTCTTCAAGAAACTTCTTCAGCTGGACGTTCTGCCAGCCCAGGTTGGGCGCATCGAACAGAATCCCGCGATCCAGATCGAGCGGGCCGGGACAACCCACGCCAATGCCCCGCAGCTGCTTCTTCGAGACGCCGGCTTCTTCGCAGGCTTTGGTGATTGTGTCGGCAATCCGCTTCAGCCCGGCTTCCACGCCTTCGTGGCCACGGGTTTTCTTCCGCTTGCTGGCGACCGGTTCGAACTCGTCGTTGTAGACGGTGGCGAGCATCTTCGTTCCGCCCAGATCGAACCCTACCCAGAAGCGGTCTTCCGGGTTGGAGGCTTTCGGAGCGGAGGCGGGAGGCTCGTCGGCTGCCGGTTCCGCGGCGGAAGGCACCTGAGATTCTGTATCCGACATATCTGCTTTCGCCGAGTGCGGCATGCTGTGACTGAATAAAACTGAGCGACCGGCAGGGCCGGGGCGTCAGTGGTCAGGAAATGGGGACGGGCTTCGCCGGCCATCGGTCCGGGAAACGGCCTGCCGGGCGGAATGGCCGGTGCTGACCGGCTGGTCGCCGTGGCTGCCGCATTGTAGCAGCCACCGACGGTGGTTCCAGAGGCTGCCCCCTTCAGAGCGGCCGGACTGGCCCCGGTCGAAAGTGAAGCCGGCAGGGCCGGGCGGGCATGGAATCACGCGGACCTGGCACCACGCGGGAGTCCGCGAGCGGATTGACCCGGCCTGCTGCGCGGAATACGCTCGGGAGGCAGAGCGGGCACTCCAGGATCGGCTGTGACATTCGTTCGCCGAACGTCGCATGCCTCTTCGGGGTAACCCCGGGGACAGAGAATTGACGACAGCATGGCCCGGCCTGAGCCTTTGTGCGCGGTTTGCGCACGGTAGCTCAGGCATCACCAGACCTGGCGGAGTGTCCCGCTCTGTCTTTCCTGTTCATGATGAAACCACGTTCCCGCCGTACCAGTTCCTCTGCCACGGAGCGGGCGACCGGAAACCGGGCGTGACAGTGAACTCCGCCCGGGCAGAACTTCCTGTTTATCGGCGATGATTCATTTCATCGACGATGATTCCCTCGAAAGGCACCGGGCCGCATGACCGGTTCAGCAGATTCCCGTTCCCCCCGCGCACCGCGGGACATTCTTGCGGAGCTGATCCGCATTCCCAGCGTCAACCCCATGGGCCGCGATATGACCGGCCCGGAAACGCTGGAGACCCGCGTCACCGCCTGGCTGATGGAGTACTTCCAGGAGCTGGGCGTTCCGGCGGAAGCGATTGAGGTGGCTCCCGGCCGCTGTAATGTGCTGGCCCGGTACGAAGGCAGCGGCAGCGGGCCGGTGGTGCTGATGGACGCCCACCAGGACACCGTGCCCGTGGACGGCATGACGGTCTCACCGTTCGACCCGGTGATTGAAGGCGACCGGATGTACGGGCGCGGCTCGTGCGATGTGAAGGGCGGGATGGCCGCGATGCTGGCCGCCTTCGCCCGGCTGGTGCGGGAGCAGCCCGCCGGAGCAGCCACCGTGGTGATGTCCTGCACGGCCGATGAGGAATCGACCGTGATGGGTGTCAGCGATCTGGCCCGCCTGTGGACCGACCCGGCCCGCGCGGGCAGCCTGGTGACCACGCCGCCCGATATTGCCCTCGTGGCGGAACCCACCGATCTGGATATTGTGGTCGCCCACCGGGGGGCCACCCGCTGGAAGATTCGCACCACCGGCCGGGCCTGTCACAGCTCCCGCCCGGATGAGGGTGTGAACGCGATTTACAATATGGCACCGATCATCTCTGCCCTGCAGAAATACGCCAGCCAGCTGCAGTCGGAATCGGCGGCACACCCGCTGTGCGGCCCGCCCACATTAAGCGTGGGCCGCATTGAAGGCGGCGTGAGCGTGAATACCGTGCCCGACTTCTGCACGGTGGAAATCGACCGCCGCGTGATTCCCGGCGAGGACGGCCTGGCCGTGATGGAGGCTGTCGAAACGTACCTGCGGAAGCAGGTCGACGTGGATTTCGAGATGCTGCCCCCGTGGATTACGGGCTGTTCGCTGTCGGACGACAACAACGGCCGCTGGAGTGATCTGCTGCTGGAACAGATCACCCCCGTTGCGGGAGAGCACCGGAAAATGGGTGTGGCTTACGGCACGAACGCATCCCGCATTGCGGAAACCGGCGTGCCGGCCATGGTGTTCGGTCCGGGGTCGATCAATCAGGCTCATACGAAAGATGAATGGATTTCGCTGACCGAACTCGACCAGGCCAGCGAGGTGTATTACCGGTTCTGCGTGGCTGCGGGCTCGGTTTAACAGCTGAGCCCGAAGACGCTAAACATCGGCCGCAAATATCCGTCCGTCAAATTCAGAACAGCGAGATACACAACCGCATGACGACGACAGCAGCAGACCGTGCACGCCGGACTTCCGCGCGAACCCTCTTCCCGAAACCGGGCCACCGGTGGCTGGTGACCGTTGCCATGGCGGCCGTTCTGGCCGCCGCGGGGACTGGCCTGGCACAGGATATCGACAAGACGGCCACTGGCGAAACGAAGATCGACCTGACTGCCACGAATGCGGCCGACGACTGGAAGCTGCTGGACAGCACGGCTTCAATCACCGATGGCGAACTGGTGTTCGATGGCCGGAAGAAGATTTCCCGGGCCTTTTATCTGCCGCACGAGTGGAAAGATGTTTCGCTCAGAGCCGAGTTCATGGTGGAACCGGCAGCAGCCGGAGTGCTGGCCTGCGGTTTCATGGTGCGGGCCAGCAGTACCGCCGAATATTACTATGTCCATTTTGACCGGGGCCAGGCGATTCTGGTGCAGAGTTCGCCCGATACTTCATGGAAAGAGATTCGCCGTGTCTCCGGGCTGAACAAGCCGGCCGGCACCTGGCATACGGCCTCGCTGACCTGCAGAGGCAATGTGCTGTCGGTCTCGCTCAACGGGAAAGAACTGTATTCCATCGAGAATGACTCGTTCGCCCGGGGCCGCATCGGCTTTTATGGCAGCCAGGGCATTGTGCATGTGCGGAATATCGTGGTGGAAGGCACCCCGCTGAAACCGGCGGGCGAGCTGAAGGTTCCGCCCCGCGATTACAGCATTGTGGCGGAAGATGCCGGCGCTGGTGCTTATGAAGCCTTCCCCGATGTCTGCCGCCTGAATGATGGCCGGCTGATGACCGTGTATTACGCCGGTTACAGTCATGTGGCGCTGCCGAACGAAAAGCTGCCCCTGGGGGGCCGCATCAGTTGCAGCACCTCGGACGATGAAGGCCGGACCTGGAGCGAACCGGCCACCCTGTACGACGGACCGGACGACGACCGCGATCCTTCGCTGATGCAGCTGCCGGATGGCCGCCTGATCTGCAATTTCTTCTCGCTGAAGAAAACGCCCGGCAGCCCGCGGGGCTTTACCGGGCAGGGGACCTGGATTGTCACTTCCAACGATCTGGGTAAAACGTGGTCGAAAGCACGGAAGATTTCAGACGATTACTGCAGCTCGCCCATTCGCCGGCTGAAAGACGGACGGCTGATTCTGGGGCTGTATCATGCCGACCCGAAGACCGCTTATGGAACGGTTATTTACAGCGACGATCACGGGGACACGTGGAGTGACTCGGTCGCCATTGATAATGGCGGAATCCGGCTGGATGCCGAGACGGACCTGATCGAACTGAAGGACGGCAGCCTGTATGCCGTGCTGCGGGCGAAGGCCTGTTATTCCATCTCGCGGGACCGGGGCGAAACGTGGACGGTTTCCGAGCCGATTGGTTTTCCCGCGCATTGCCCGTACCTGCACCGCACGGTCGACGGGATTATTCTGCTGGGGCACCGGCTGCCGGGCACCAGCCTGCATTACAGCCTGGACGAATGTAAGACCTGGTCGGAGAATGTGCCCGTCGATACGCACATCGGGGCCTATCCTTCCATGGTCAATTTGAAAGACGGCACCGTTCTGTTCGTGTATTACGAGGAAGGTGGCGGTTCGAACATTCGGGCCAAACGACTGAAAGTCACTCCGGAAGGTGTGACCTGGCTGCCATACCCGGAATGGAATGTCGAGGAGTAAGGGCCCTGGTGAGGGATGGAGAAGTTTCCGGATTCCCAGGACTGCCCCATGCCCGACGTTCCTCCGGTTTCGCTCGGTGAGACGGATTTTTCGCGCCGGCTGTTCCTGTCGCTGGCAGCCGCCGCAGGAGCAGCAGCAGGCCGGACGATGCCATTTTCCGTATTCGCTCAGGCAGGAGAGGAAGAACTCCCGGTGACCGGCGTCGCCCAGGCAGACCTGGAACCATTCGACCGGCTGATGGCCTCCTTCGTGGAGGAACACAATGTTCCCGGAGCGGCGCTGGCGGTCACTCAGCGGGGCCGGCTGGTCTATGCCCGTGGCTTTGGTTTCGCCGATGTGGAACAGAAACAGCCGGTGCAGCCCGCGTCGCTGTTCCGCATCGCCAGTATTTCCAAGCCGCTCACCGCGGTGGCCATCATGCAGCTGGTCGAACGGAACAAGCTGCAGCTCGACGATTCTGTCCTGCCGCTCATGCAGCTCGAGCCGCTTCTGCCAGCCGGCTCGACGCCGGATTCCCGCTGGGAGCAGATCACCATTCCCCAGTGTCTGCAGCACACGGGCGGGTGGGATCGAAGTATCACACCGGATCCGATCGGCAGGGCCTGGGAAATTGCCGCAGCGCTCGGGATTCAGCCTCCGGTCACACCCGCGCATATTGTGCGGTACATGATGGGCCAGCCGCTGGATTTTGATCCGGGCGAGCGGTACGCGTATTCGAACCTCGGCTACCTGATCCTCGGGCGGATCATCGAAGCGGTGACCGGGCAGACATACGAAGCCCATGTAAAACAGATGGTCGCCCGCCCGCTGGGCATCCGCACGCTGCAGCTCGGCCGGGCGCTGATGGAGAACCGGGCGGAGGGAGAAGTCCGCTATTACGACTCGGAACAGCGGACGGGTAAATCGCTGTATCCGCCCCTTGTGGGGCAGGAGGTTCCCCGACCGTACGGCGGCGATAACCTCGAAGCCTACGAGGCCCATGGTGGCTGGATTGCCTCCGTGGTGGATCTGGTTCGGTTTGCGGCAGCTTTCGATGACCCGGCCAGGTGCCCTCTGCTGGGTGCCGCAGCAATCCGGGAGATGTGGACCCCACCGGAGGGAGCAGCCGGCCACGAGGACGACGGCAGCCCGAAAGCCGTCTATTACGGGTGCGGCTGGAATGTGCGTCCCGTGGGCACCACAGGCAAATCCAACAACTGGCATGCCGGCTTCATTCCCGGTTCGGAATCGCTGCTGGTCCGCCGGTGGGATGGCCTGAACTGGGCCGTGCTGTTCAACACGCACCGCAACCACACGGGCAAATCGCTGGCCAGCCAGATCGATGGCCGACTGCATGAGGCAGCAGACCAGGTGAAGGCCTGGCCGGAAACCGACCAGTTCGACCGGTTTCTGAAGTAGAGTCTGCCGGAACGGAAATCGGCGGGTGAGAATCAGCAAACGGAAATCAGCAGGCAGTATCGGGTGGGTACGACGGGTATAATCACCCATTGGTGCCAGGGAAATTGAGCAGCTGCGGAATTCCGGCGGAAGATTCCGGCAGCGGGATCGTTCTCTTCCTGCCGGAGTCGTCTGATTTCTCATGCGATCGCTGCCCGGCGGCGGCTGAATCTTCGCCATTCTCTGCCGGACAGCTGATAAAACCTGCTGGAACCTCTCATGCGCGTGCGCTGCCCGGACTGTCGATCGCCGATGGAGGTCGATTCGGATTCGTCCTTCTCCAGCATGCGGTGCGCAGCCTGCGGCTCGCAGTTCAATCTGATCAGCGGGGAAGAAGAAACCCCGGCGGGCGAAGTGGCCCGCAATCTGGGTCATTTCGAGCTGCTGGAGGCGGTGGGTGGGGGACGGTTTGGTACGGTGTGGCGGGCCCGGGATACCGAGCTGGACCGGATTGTCGCTCTGAAGATTCCCCGGAAGGATCAGCTGCAGCCGGAGGAGTACGAGCATTTCTTCCGCGAGGCCCGGGCCGCTGCCCAGCTGCGGCACCAGAACATCGTGCCCGTCCACGAAACCGGCCGGATCGACGAGACGGCCTATATCGTCAGTAATCTGATCGACGGACCGAACCTGCGGGACTGGCTGCAGAATCATTCGCCCGGCTTCCGGCAGTCGGCCCGGCTGTGCGCCAGCATTGCCGAGGCTCTGCAGCACGCGCACGAGCAGGGCGTGGTGCACCGGGATATCAAACCGGGCAATATTGTGCTGGATGCCGATGGCGAACCGCACATTACCGATTTCGGCCTCGCCCGGCGGGACAGCGGCGAAATCACGTTGACCATGGAAGGCCGGCTGCTGGGCACTCCGGCGTATATGTCTCCCGAACAGGCCCGCGGGGAAGGCCATGCGGCCGATGCCCGCAGCGATGTGTATTCCACCGGGGTGGTGCTGTTCGAACTGCTGACCGGAGAGCTGCCCTTTCAGGGCCAGGACCGGCTGCTGATTCTGCGGATTCTGAATGATCCTCCGCCCGACCCCCGCCGGCTGAAATCGAAGATCCCCCGCGATCTGGCGGTGATCTGTCTGAAATGTCTGGAGAAGGAAGCCTCCCGGCGATATCAGTCGGCCGGAGAACTGGCCGACGACCTGACCCGCTGGCTGGAAGGACGGCCGGTTCTGGCCCGCCCGGTGACCCGGCTCGAAAACACCTGGCGGATGTGCCGCCGGAATCCGGCGGTGGCCGGGCTGGCTGCGCTGCTGGTAATCCTGCTGACGGGCTGGGGCACGACGGCCACTTTGCTGATGTTGAACGCCCGGGAACGGGCACGGGTGGCCCGGCAGGAAAGCCTGCGAGCCGATGCCGCCACATTGCGGGCAGTGGCCCAGCAGGAACGGGCCGACGAAGCCGCCACCGATGCCCGCCGCCTGGCCGCCAATGTGGCCCTGGTGCAGGCACTGGATTTCTGCGACCGGGGGCATGTGCAGTCGGGGCTGCTGTGGCTGTCGCGGGCCGTTTCGCTGGCTCCCGCGGAGGATGAGAATCTGCAGCTGGTGATCCGCCGGAATCTGACGGGCTGGGGTGACCGCTGGCGGCAAACGCTGCCGGAAGAAGATCCCGCGCCGCTGCGAAATATCCGGCAGCTGCCCCACGAGGCCGCTGTCTGCCAGGTCGCCCTGACACGGAATGGCCGCACCGCCGCCACCGCCGACGAAACCGGAGCCGTCTTCCTGTGGCAGACCGACAGCGACGCAGCGGAACGTCACCGGCTGCCCCATCGGCACCCGGCCCGGCACCTCGTGTTCGACGCCGCCGGAGAACGGCTGCTGACGATCGATCATCAGGGTGACCTGCGGGCGTGGTCGGTCGGCACCCGTCGGCTGATTCGGGAGGTTCCCGCTCCGGCCGGGCTGGTGCTGGATGCCGTTTTTTCCCGCGATGACGTCCTGCTGTGCTGCATCGACGAAGCAGCGCGGCCACAGCTGGTGCGGATCCCCTGTCGGGAAACCGGCCCGAAATCCCCGGAGACTGTTCCACTGGATGCGACGGCAGGGCCGGTGCAGCGGGCGGCCTTCAACTGCACCGGCGACTGCCTGCTGACCTGCGACGGGCACGGAATTG
>JAGQPV010000828.1 GCA_020426545.1 Planctomycetaceae bacterium | reverse complement strand
GTTGGCCTAAGTTAGTCATTATAGAGCATCACTGCCGGCAACGCGGTGATGGATCGGTTACCGCCCGACGAATGTCCCCGTCTCCCACGCAAACTGAACCCGCACCACACGGCTGTCCTTCCTGTCCCTCAAGGCGGAAACCGCGATGGAACTTCCGCTGCTTCCGACGTTGCTGACTCTCGCGGTGCCTGTCGTGCTGTTGTGCGGGGTCTTGTGGCTACTGTTCCTCCGGGCGGCAGCCAGCTCGATGGTGCTGCGAGTGACCCTGTGGACGGCTGCCGTGGTGGCTGTGGTTGCACTGGGAATGTGCGGCCTGCATCTGTTGAGCGGTGGCCGTTTCTTCCCGGACCTTTCAGGGGCCGGTCCGGTCACGTTGCTTGAATGGCTGCCGCAGGCGGCAGGCAGCTGGTCGGCAGGTGTGGCATTGCGGCTGCAGCTGTCGCTGTGTGCTCTGCTGTGCGTCGCAGTCTTGCTGGTCTGTGCCGCTTCCCTGGCCGGGCGCAGCGGGCCGCTGGCCGGGCACCGGCGTCAGGTGCTGCTGCTGTGTCTGTGCAGCGTGCTGCTGGTGCTGTCGGTTGATCCGTTGCCGGCCTGCCTGTTCTGGCTGCTGGCGGTCAATCTGGCAGCCGCTCCCGCAGCTTCGCCTTCCGAACCTTCGGCAGTGCATCCCGTGAATTCTCCGGGCGCAGCAGGGCAGGGGGCCGCCTATCGCCTCGTGCTGCTGGCGGCCGATCTGATTTTGCTGGTGGGCGTGCTGACGCTGGAAGGCCTGCGGACCGGTGCAGTTCTCGATAACTGGCCGCTGGTGGATGCTGACCAGCTGGCGCGGGCGGCGGACGTTCAGGCGGAATCCGTGCTGTTCTGGATGTGTCTGGCGATCTGCGGCGGGCTGGGCCTGCTGATGGGGCTGCTGCCGTTCTGCGGGCTGATTCGTGTCGGGGCCCGGTCGATGTCGCCCCGGATGCTGGCCGGCACAGCGATCATACTGCTGCCCGTCGGTCTGATTCTGCTGCTGAAAATGTTTCCCATCCTGCGGTTTGCCGCCGAGGCACGGCTGGATGTCGTGCTGTGGGCTCTGCTGTCGGCTGTCGCGGTGGCTGTGCTGGCGACCAGAGCAGGCAGCCTGCCGGTACTGGTGGGCTGCACCGCGGCTGCGGTGTCCTGTCTGTCGCTGGCCGGCTTCGCGGTGGGATCCTCTCACACTCTGCAGGCCGCGCTCCTGCTGGTGCTGGGTGGTGCACCGGCTCTGGCAGCGGGTTTTCTCTGCGGCGAAATGCGGTTGAGCAGCGACGAGCGGGGCCGTTTCGTCTGGTCGTGGCTGGCCGCGTGCTGCGGGGTGATCTTCTTCAGCGGGGTCTGCGGCTGGAATGCGCTGACTGCCAGCCTGAGCGAAGTACCGCAGCCGGAGGAACCATCCCGATTATGGGAGGTGCACGTGCCGCCAGCTGCCGCGGTCTTTCCGCTGCTGGCTCAGTTCCTGCTGACATTCAGCTGGACAGCGTGGTGGTTCGACAGGCAGAGCACAGCAGCTGGCAGGGCAGGGGGCGAGTTGCCCCCGCAGAGACTTCCTCTGGCGCAGCAGAGCAATCCGCGGCATGTGGCTGTAGCCGTCCTGCTGCTGCTGATTCCCGTCGGGCTGGTGGCTGGTTCGCTGAATGCCGGGCTTCCGGTGGCCAGGTTCCTGCCCTGGATATTTCCCGACAGGCCCGGGACGCCGACGATGCCGGTGACTGCCGGGTTCGATCTGGGCCTGCTGGCCGCTCTGGCGGGTGGCGCGGGCGGCTGGTTCGCCGCGGTGCGGAAGACCCGCCGGAGAACGTTGGGAGGGAAGGCGGAAACTGGTCAGCAGGACCGGCTGTGGAGACTGACCGAATGGCCGGCGGAAGCCCTGTTCCGGGGAGTGCGGGGGCTGGCGGTCTCGGTGGCCTGGCTGGACAGAGCCGGACCGAAGCTGGTGGTGCGGCAGCTCGGGCGGCGGTGCGCTGCGGCTGCGGGCTGGATCGAGGGAAGCCTCGCAAGGACTTCGCCGTTCCTCACTCTGGCCATGCTGCTGGCCACTGCCATTCTGCTGTGGGGCGCGGTGCTTTCCGGCCGCTGAGGTGCTGCCGTTCCGCGATGGGATGGCGGCGATCCGTCGGCTGCCGATGAGAACCCTGCCGGCACCATTCTGCCCGTCAAATGGAAAACGGGGACGATTCCTGTTGGAATCGCCCCCGTCGCAGGCAAGGATTTCAGACGACTGAATACTCAGCTCCAGGAGTAGCCGAACC
>JAGQPV010000827.1 GCA_020426545.1 Planctomycetaceae bacterium | reverse complement strand
GCCCACCCGGGCCGTGGCCCGCTCCGGATTCCAGGCCGATTCCGTGCTGACGGGCGACAGCCTGGACGAAGACGTGGGCGAGCCGATTTCGCTGGATGATCTGAACGCTCTCAACGGCAAGGGGCTCGGCGGTGGTGCCGGTGATGGCGACGGTGAAGAGAGCGGCTTCTTCGGCATCAACCCGCAGGGCGAGCGGTTCGTGTATGTGGTCGATGGTTCCCGCAGCATGAACCACCCGCACGAGAGCGCGGCCAAGACCCGTTTTCGCCGGCTGAAGATTGAACTGGTGCGTTCCATTTCGCGGCTGCACCCCGATCAGCAGTTCTACATCATCTTCTTCAACCAGTTCCCCATCTCAATGCCCGCCCCTGGCCTGCAGCACGCGACCCGCGATGCCCAGCTGCGTTATCTCAACTGGATGACCACCGTGCGGGCCGATGGCGATACCGATCCCCGGCTGGCGCTGGCGGCTGCATTCCGCATGCGGCCCGATACGGTTTTCTTTCTGACCGATGGCAGCTTCACGGCTAAGGTGCAGAAAGACCTGCGCAAACTGCGGGGGCTGAACATCACGCTGCACACGTATGCCTTCGGCAACCGGGCGGCCGAGTCGCTGCTGAAGTCGATGGCGGAAAGCAACGGCGGGAAGTACCGCTACATTCCGTAACCTGCCGTTCCGCTGCCGGTGCTGTGCCGCCTGTCGTTGTCAGCACCAGAAGACCCTGCTGGACCAGCCAGCAGTGGCACCCGGAGACCGGCAGCTGGTGTGCAAAGAGCCGGCTGCCAGTGCCACCCGACCGACCGCTGCCCCCATCGAACCAACCCGACGGAGCCTGCCGATGAAGAAGCGATCCCTCTCCCTGCAGCCCAGCGAAGCCGTGGTCGTGCACGCGGCGTCCCGCATTTATGCGGCCGCCATCGCGTCCGGCCGGGTGAAAGAAGGCCAGGAAGACGAATGGATTCGCCGCTCGATCAACGACGCCTTCCGCATCGCCCACCTGGCCGACGAAGCCATTCAGAGCGACAACGAAATGAGCTGACCGCCGGCCGGACAGCCATCCCGCAGAAGTCCTGCTGACGGCACCGGCCTCAAGACGCTGCGACCGACAGACGGCGGAGGTCAGCCGGCGGGAAAGGCCTCCAGCACCGGCCCAATGCTGTCCAGTTCGGGCAGCTGATGGCAGACGGTATGCAGCCGGTCGAGTGCCGGCTGATCCAGCCGCGAGGCGGCCAGCTTCTCGACTTTGGCCCGCAGTTCGTCATCGCTCATCGGGTTCTGGTCGTGTCCGCGGGGGAACTCGTTCTCAGCCACCAGCTCGGTCCCGTCGGTCAAAGTCACAGTCAACCGGTTGGGAATGCCTTTCGGGTACCGGGCCGTCAGCCCGCTGTCGCGGTGAATCTGAATCTTCTGCACCAGCCCAATCAGAGCCGGGTCGCCCAGGTGGGTGCTGTCGAAGGAAGCCAGCGTCACATCGCCATCGGCCAGAGCCACCGCGGTGCAGTACGGCAGGCTGTGATCGGCCGTTTCCCGCGTGCGGGGTTTCCACTTCTCGGGATCCTTGCCGATGATATCCACTGCGGCATCGAACGAATGGATGTCAATCTTCGCGATGCGGTCGATGGAGCCGATCTGCGGACGCAGCTCGAGCGCCGCATGAATCGCGCTTTGCGAGTGGTATTCCGCCGGCCAGAATTTGATCGACGTTTTCAGAATCATGAAATCGTCGGGGCTGGCTGCGAGCTTCGGCAGCTCGAACTCACCTGAGACCTGCCGGAAGAAACCCATCTCGCCTTCAAACAGCGGGGCCGGGCCGTTCAGGCCTTCCGCCGCCAGCAGCGCGGCGAACACACCGTTACGGGACGCATTAGCAAAGGCACAGCCCTTCCACTCGGACAGCTCGCCCGCCCGCGTCTGCCGCAGGGTAATGTTCGGCGTGCCGGCCAGATTCACCGCCTGTTCGATTCCGTCGGCATCGAGGCCCAGCAGCCGGCCCGCCGCCGCCGACGTGGAGATCGCACCATAGGTGACATGGTCCCACCCGTGGGCCCGAATACTGGCCGCATCGCACAGGCGGCACTGAATTTCATAGGCCAGAGCAGTCGCCACAATGGCCTCTTTGCCGGTCGCCCCGGCGACCTGAGCCGCAGCAATGACTGCGGCAATGTTGTCGCTGGGATGGGCCGGCTCCAGTGAGAGGTAGGTATCGTTACAGTCGAGATACCGGAACAGCACGCCGGTGGCGAAGGCGGCCAGCTCCGGACTGCTGAGATGAC
>JAGQPV010000826.1 GCA_020426545.1 Planctomycetaceae bacterium | reverse complement strand
GTTTGACTTCAACACCCTGGGCAAGCCCGCCCTGGTGTATGAGAAAACCGACCGGCTTCCGCCGCGGGCTTTCGAGGTGGATGGCTACCGCTGGATGTACAATGCCGGTCCGGGAGAGCAGATTCCCGCCCGCCAGCGGGACCCGCGACCGATTGCCGCGCCCAGGATCTGGTCGTTGAAGGATTCGGTCCAGGCTCCCATGGACGGGGGACATCTGCCACCTGCTGAACGGGGCCCTCATCCTGCGGACGAACTTCCACCCCAGCCGGAGCTTTAACCGGGGCCGGTAATGCCTGACGCCCGGAAACCAGGGCAACCAGGAAGCCTGGGAGGAATCGCGAAAGCAGGCAGGACACAACAGACGCAGCCTGCTGCCCGCATCTGTATCTGGCGGCGGGCGGAGCCGGCCCGCGGGAAATCCGCAGGTGGCCAGGGCAGGCACTCAGTGGCGAAGCACTTTTCGCAGCAGCCAGGATCCGGTGACCAGCAGCAGCACATTGCCGACCCACATGGCCCAGGACGGATCGACCGTGCCGGATTTCCCCAGGTTGAGTGCCAGCAGAACGACAGGGTAGTAGATCAGCAGAATCGGGACGAAGCAGATGAAGAAGCTCGTCAGGAACTGCCGGCGGGCCTGCAGAATGGAGAAGGGGCCGCCAATCAGCACGAAGAACATGCAGCTGGTCGAAAGGGCAAACCGGCTGTGAATCTCCGTGTGCAGTTCATGGAGTTCATCGTTGAGGAAATGGATGTCCTTGTCGAACTGCTTGTATTCCCCGCGGGTGAAATGCCGGAAGTCGCCGGTGGTCAGGGCGAGGACGGTTTCCACATCCCGCTGCTCGCTGGAAGTGGTCACATTGCGGCTGAGCTTTTCCGAATTGCTGCGGATCTTGTGGATGCTCATGTGGCGGGGTTTAGGCTGACTGATTCGATCCGGCAGGGGGAAGGGTTTGTCTTCCCGCTCGAACCACACCCGCCGGCTGCCGGGAATATCGATGTGGCCCCGGACGAGATGCAAAATCACCTGCTGGTTATCCAGGTCGAATTCCAGGGTGGCTTCCTGGGCCTGCACGGTGACTTCCGTATCTTTCCCTGGCGGGGTGTACTGAAATGTGGGCATCAGCAGCCGTTTGCCATCGACCCCCATCACGGTGATCGAGAAGCCACGGGCCTGGTCGCGGACCTGCATATCCCGGCGGAGCATGTCGAGGAAGATGTCTTCCATCGCCAGGGTCACCGTCCGCTGGATATTGGCCACTGCCCACGGAATGGCCTGATCGGACAGGACCAGCGAGCAGAGGCTGAGGACCACCCCCATCATGAAGGAGGGCCACAGGAGCGACAAAACATTGATGCCGGCGGCCTTGGCCGCGGTGATTTCCTGGTCTCCGGCCAGCCGCCCGTAGACCACACACACGGTCAGCAGGAGCGTGGCGGGAATGGTGAACGGCAGCAGACTGGGCACCACATACGGCAGGATTTTCATCGCCTGGAACGGGCCGAGGCCACTCTCGCTGACTTCACGGAACACGCCGATGAAGACAAGCAGAATGGTCAGAACGCTCAGCACGAAGCCGAACACCTTGAGCAGTTCCAGCAGAATGTATTTCTGCAGCAATCGCATGGGCGGTCAATAGTTGCGCAGGCAGGTGAAGGGGCAGCGGTATCCGGCGGACGCGGAAATCTCCCGGAACTGCCCGCTCAACCTCGACGCGAGGCGAATGTCGGCAGCATGAGGTGAAGAGACCGGGGTTCAGCGGCATCGGCGTATATGCCAGCGGCCGGCCGGAGGTCAAGATCAGTCGCGGTGGTGAAAATACTGCGTCCGCCTGACTCTACGGTCGCCGGCAGCCATTGCGGAAGGCCGGTAGAATACAGAAACACAGGTAAATGACCGGAGATGCGGTCGCCGGGAGCCGGGGCCACCCGCGGGGAGTGGAAAGCGGATTTCACACCGGCACAGCTTGCCAGAAGCCACCATGTGGAACCGCATCGGTCGACTTCCCCCCTGGCAGGGGTTGAACCGCTGAAGGCGTCTGTCCGGTGTGTCCGAAAGAGTGGACACCGAGCCGTGACCGGTCGCGCTTCGGTTCCGGGCAGTCCCTCCGATTTCCCGCGTCGCAGACCGGCAGGGAGCTGTTACCGGGCAACCGGCAACAGTCCGCTGAATTATCCCGTGGATCGCTCTTCCCGGCAGCAGGCAGGAGACCGGCCGGTTTCCGGCGCTGAGCTATCGGGAGGCAATCAACGGGCTGATGGTTCAATCGATTCAGGTCCGGCGGGT
>JAGQPV010000825.1 GCA_020426545.1 Planctomycetaceae bacterium | reverse complement strand
TTTTCCCCCACCCATTCGCAGCAGGGCGAGTCGGATTCGTCTCCGGCGCGGGCGGAGATCGCCTGCAGAATGTCTTTCACGTGCGGCCAGGCTTCCTTATGGCCGCCGGGCATGATGCTCGGGCCCTTCAGGGCGCCCTCTTCGCCGCCGGAAACACCCGTGCCGATGAACAGCAGGCCCGCATCCCGCAGTTCCTGCGAGCGGCGGTTGGTGTCGTTGAAGTCGGAATTACCGCCGTCGATCAGGATGTCGCCCTTGTCGAGCAGCGGCTTGAGCTGATTGATGACGGCATCGACCGGAGCACCGGCCTTCACCATGATCATCACCCGGCGGGGCGATTTCAGGCTGGAAACCAGCTCCTCCACGCTGTGATATCCCACCACCCGCTCGGCCGAGCCGGAATGCACCACGTCTTCCGGCCGGGAAGGCAGGCCGCCGGTGAATTCATCGGTGACCGAACCCGTACGGTTATAGACACCGACGGAAAAGCCATGATTGGCCATGTTGAGGACGAGGTTCTGGCCCATGACGGCCAGGCCAATCAGGCCAATATCGTGCTGAGACATTCCTGAAAAAACTCCTGATACCCTGACTCAGGGCCTGATTCGGGGGTGTCCACCCGTGGTGGAGACTGACTGCGGCTGGCCCGCGGTGGCTGCAGGTGCTGGTCCCTGCAGATGACGGATGGCCGCGGTCTGAAAAGCGCCGGGGACGTCGGTCGGCCCGCTCTGCCGGTCCGCAACGATTCTGCGTTCCCGTGAACCGTTGCCAGTTCCGCGAACCCTCGCCGCCTGCACTCAGGGGCTGGCTGAAGGCGAACCGGCAGCATCCGCACGAAACCCGGCGGGCCATGCTGCGCCTATCCTACTGAACCCGACTGGATTTTGAAGCTCTGCGGGAAAATCTCAAGCCGGGCGATCCGTTCCTGCGGGCCCTGGCCAGACGGCGGTGGCACCGCGAATCCATCGGGAACTGTTCATGCGAACCGTTTTCCGGGCGATGGATCTGGCGGGCTTCGGCAGATCCTGCTAGTATTCCCTGCTTCACGAGCGAAGGACTGCTGCGGCCACTTCGGTCGCGTTCCACGCATGGATGCGGATGTAATCCGATGAAAATATCTGAACTGCTGCTGGGCCTGCTGGCGGCGCTGTCGCTTGCTCTGGGCTGTGTCAGTCCCGGGAATACCCGGCTGCCCCAGGTGGAAGCCCGTCACCCGATCGTCGAGCGGCGGTCCTGGGAAGCGCACGACCCCTTCCCTGATTCCGACCAGGGTCCATCGACATTCACCCGCCCGCCGGGTTTTGAAACCCAGCGGACGGAACCCCGGCGGGCCTGGGAAGATCGGATGTTTCGGAGTTTCGGCACTCCCACGGCGGTACCGGCTCCCCCTGCTCCGGCGGGCGGGCCGACCGGCTGGAATTATCCGCGATCCGTCCCGTATTGAGGGACCGGGTCGTGTGACGGGTGGCCAGGAGGGCCGGGCAGGTACTGAGCTGCTTCTCTGTGCGGAATTTCTCCGTGCTGAATGAGAAGCGGTTTCGGCACGGCGGCCGCACCGCCGCAGACTGTCAGGACAAATCCTCGTGCAGACCACGGCTTCTCTGCATCGGCACCGGGTCTTCCGTCTTCCTGCCAGCGCAGGTCGCCGGCCTGTGGCCCTGCGCGTGCTCTGCTGTTTCAGCCTGCTGCTCCTGCCCGCTGGTGGTGCTGCTGCGCCCCCGGATCAGGACCGTTCCGTTGAATCGAGCGGACTGAAGCTGGTGACTCCGCCAGCGCAGCTGGCGATCGACCGCGGGCTGACTTGGCTGGCCGCCAGGCAGCAGGAAAACGGAGCCTTCGGTTCCGGCGGGACTTACCGCCAGAATGTGGCAATCACCGGGCTGGCGGGAATGGCATTTCTGTCGGCCGGGCATAGTCCGGGGCGGGGGCGGTACGGTCCGATTGTCGGCCGGGCTCTGGATTACATTCTCGCCCGCTGCCAGCCGAGCGGGTTTATTGTCGATGAAGACACCCGTGCTCACGGGCCGATGTATGGCCACGGCTTCGCCACGCTGTTTCTGGCGGAGGTGTATGGCATGTCTCCCCGGACCGATATCCGCGACAAGCTGACCCGTGCCGTCCGGCTGATTGTCAGCACGCAGAATTCCGAAGGCGGGTGGCGGTACCAGCCCGTGCCCCGGGAGGCGGATATCTCGGTGACCGTCTGCCAGGTGATGGCGCTGCGGGCCGCCCGCAACTGTGGAATTCATGTCCCCCGGGAAACAATTGACCGCTCGGTGGAGTAT
>JAGQPV010000824.1 GCA_020426545.1 Planctomycetaceae bacterium | reverse complement strand
TGCCACCGGGCATGCCCGTTCCGCTTCGCGGCTATGGGCAGTGGCACACCGGGCGGGCGGTGGTTGGCTGTCAGCCTGCTTACTCGACGACATGCACCAGCATCAGGTCGTGCCCTTCGGCGGACCAGTCGGTGCTGGCGACGAGCACCAGCCGGCTGCCGGATTCCAGCACCTGGTGTTTGCGGCCCCAGTCGATGACCGACTGCAGCAGTTCCTGCGGGCTGGCCAGCACGGCAGAGGTTTCCAGCGGGGTAACGCCCCAGTACAGGCACATGCGGCGAGCCGCTGCGGGATTGTCGGTCAGCGCCAGCACGGGAACGGGATTCCGCTGACGGGAAACCGCCAGAGCCGTGCGGCCACTGTGTGTGCCGACGACGATCAGATCGGCTTCGAGGTCTTCAGCCGCAGTGCCGGCTCCCAGAATGACGGCTTCGGTCACCATCAGAGCCCGCGATTCCGGGCGGGCGAAGAAGTCATCATCTTCCCGCCGTTCGAGCAGCTGCTCCGCTTCCACCACAATGCGGCTCATCATGGAGACCGTTTCCACCGGCCAGTTGCCGATCGCGGTTTCTCCCGAGAGCATGACAGCGTCGCTTCCATCCAGCACGGCGTTGGCCACGTCGCTGGCTTCGGCCCGGGTGGGCCGCTCGGAAGTCTGCATGCTGTCCAGCATCTGTGTGGCCGTAATCACCGGCACGCGAAACTGACTGCACAGTCGGATGATTCTCTTCTGCAGGACGGGCACGCGGGCGATGTCGGCTTCCACGCCCAGATCGCCGCGGGCCACCATCACGGCATCGGTTTCGTTCAGAATCTCCTGCAGGTCTTCAATGGCTTCCAGCTTTTCGATTTTGGCGATGACCTGCGGCGGAGAATCGCAGTCGGCTTCGGCAATCAGGCCTTTGAGCAGGCGGATGTCATCCGCCGAGCGGACGAAACTGAGGCCGATGAAATCCAGCCCGTTCTTCAGGGCCCAGGCGAGGTCGTCGCGGTCTTTTTCCGTTAATGTCTCAATCGACAGCTTCACACCGGGCAGGTTGATTCCCTGCCGGCTGCGAATGCGGCCTGCCTGCTCGACCCGGCAGATGAGCCTGTCGCCAGAGTCGGGCTTGTCCTCGACCCGCATGCCCACGGCCCCGTCGGCCAGCAGAATCGCATCACCGACGGACAGGTCGTCGATCAGTCTGTCCCAGGTGGAGGTCAGCTCGGTCGTGGTGGATGGTCCGTTTCCGCGAATGAACTCGAACCGGTCGCCTTCGCGGCATTCCAGTTCGTCGCCGGGCAGTTCGCCCAGCCGAATCTTCGGGCCAGCCAGATCGCCCAGCAGACCAATCGGGCGGCCGGCCTGGCTGGCGGCTTCGCGGATGCGGCGAACCATGCCCGCCAGCCACTCATGCGAACCATGCGCAAAATTCAGCCGGAAGACATCGACTCCTGCTCGCACCAGTGCTTCCAGCCGGCCTTCCGGCTCACAGGCCGGGCCGACGGTTGCCACGATCTTCGTGCGGACCAGCGGATGCTCTGAATGACGCTGCTGCCTGAGATCCATCTGGTGCTGTTCCTGCTGTGGTGAAGGAGAACGTGCCCGGTTCGGGCCTGATTCGTAAGGTGTCGCGCAGTCCCGGCCGCGGGACATCAGCCGCACAGCTTCTGCTCCCGGCAGCAGCCAGTCTGCCACCGGCAGCAGGATTGCCCCCGGCAGCCAGATCGCCGGGGAAGCTGTGTTCCCGGCAAGGCCGTCCAGCGGCTGATGTGGCCATTCCGCCGTGGATCGCTGCCGGCAGAAAGCCACACTGGCAGTGGCTGGCCACTGTGGATTTCCGCCGGGAAGGTTGCTGGTTGTCTCAGCGGGGGCGGCGAACGGGTTTGGGAAACAGGTTCGCGTTAATGTGCTTCACCTGCTCGCCCGGCCGGGCCACGGGCACGTTGCCATCCAGCTTGATTGTCTTCGGCGGCAGACAGCGGCGGTCGTCGCAGGCCTGGTAGCGTACCCGCAGGCCCATTTCCACCTTGCCCGAGGCTGCCCGGGGAATCGTCACTGTGCCGTAGATGATGGCCCGCCCGGAGTACACGTTCAACGGCTTTTCGAAGCCGGGAAGTGTGGCTTTCTGAGCAGCCGGGTAACGCAGGCCCGTCAGCTGCAGGCCCTGTTTCGATTCGACCTTCAGTTCGGTCGGCACGAGGAAATCGGGCATGGCCGGGTTGGCGTTGATGTGCCACGGTTTGTCGATATCGAGAAACAGCACAATCCGGCAGGTGCCCCCGGCCGGCAGCCGGTCGACATC
>JAGQPV010000823.1 GCA_020426545.1 Planctomycetaceae bacterium | reverse complement strand
CATGGCTTCCGGGCCGAACACGCCGGGAGCGAGGTTCTGCCGCAGGGCGGCTGTGCCGAGGGCGAACTGCGGCATGCACCACACGAGGTTCGCCATCAGCGAGGCAATCGCCCAGCCCCAGCCCAGAACCGGGCTGATGTGCTGATTGATCGCCCGGAAGGGACGCTCCTGCGTGGACAGCGTCACATAGCCGATGGCACTGAGCATGATCACGCAGAGGATCATGGCCAGCGGCTGCAGCCACATCAGCCCGTAACCACCCAGGACACCCAGGTAAAGGCCGCCCGCCAGCGAACCGCCACCCAATGTGATGGCACTCTGCAGCCAGCCGGGGCCGGAGAGCCTGGTGTAGGCCCACATTTTCGCGCCTGTGCCGCGGGCACGGGCCTCAACAATCATCTGGCGGTCGCGTTCGAGACGGGGATTCTCAGCAGTCATGCAGGGCGGTCCTGTGGCATCCGGCGGAAATACAGCAGACAGAGCCTGCTCCGGTCGCTGTCCTTCTCAGGGCAGCTAAATTCGTGCCGGCGCAGCTGTGCGGATTTCAGACGACAGTTCTTCCAATGGTCAGAGGCACACTTCAGGCTAACGGGCGGGTGCGGCACGTGCAACCGCACCCCTGCTGCCTGATCTTCGCCCTGTTTCCTGCTCCGGGGGCCGTCCGAAAAGGAAGACACGATTTCCTGCGCGAGATGATTGAAGTCCGCCGTTGTCAGGGGTACAGTGGCCTGCCGCACTCGCGCTCAATTCCGGATTCTTCGATGCTGGTGTACCGGAATTTCTTCCGGTGTCCTGTTTCCCTGCCGCTGATGCTCTGCTTCCACTTCATTCAGGGATCAGATTCTGAAAGCATCAGACGGCGTTGTTTCGGGTGAGTCTTCATGCTTCCTCTGCTGGCTCTGGTTGTTGGTGCCGGTCTCCTGGGGTTCATCATTGTCATCATGGATGATGGCGAGTTTCCCGGCTGGTTCAGGCTGATACTGTGTGCCCTCGCTGCTCTCATTCCCGCAGCCGCCATCCCGTCCATGCTCCCGCCACAGGATGCTGTGGTGGGGGTGAGCGCGGGGACGGGCGCGGGGGTGGTGGTCTCCGGATTTGCAATCTCCGCCCTGTGCGGCATGACGTTTAAGCGTGGCTGCATCGCAGCTGGAATCTATCTGTTCCTGCAGATGGCGCTGATGGGGGGAGCGCAGTTTCTGATGCAGAGTTAGTGCCGGAGCGGAAAAATGTTCTATCGTAAAGCAGGCAAAGGCAGGAACATAAAGCCCGGCCTGGTGTCGGGGTGTGCCACTGCTGGCTGGTCCGGCAGTGGCTTCAGAGATGTAAAAACCGCCGGGTGCCGCGAAGGTCAGATTCGTCTGGCAGAGCCTGGCCTGCGAAAAAATTTCAGTCCAGTCAGACGCGTATGAGTTTGCCTGGAAGTTTCAGCAACCGAACTTGCGAGTTGCAGCGTTACCGGCTTTCGGGGCAGACCCTCAGTTCCCGCCGGACGGATTTACCGGCATTGCTGGTGAGTCCTGTTCCGGCGAACAGTCCGGAAGTTTCTGGTTTACAGTTTTAGGGAAAGGTCGAGCGATGAAGCAGTATAAGGTTGTGGTTTATCAGGAAGGTTTCCTGGGTTCGCTGCTGCTGGGGCAGTCCAGCATTAACCCGATGAAATTCAGCGACTTTCTGAACGAAAACGCGGCCGAAGGCTGGCGGGTGGTGACCATGGAGAAGGACCAGCGGCGGATGCTGCTGTTCTTCAAGCGGGAAGCCTACGCCGTCATCATGGAACGGGATGCATGACATGAAGACAGCCGGCATCATTGGCATCTGCCTGATTGTGCTGTGGAGCCTGCTGGCACTGGGGCAACTGTGGTTCCAGCTGATTTCGGGCGAGCTGTTCCTGAAAATCTCGCTCACATTCGTTCTGATCGGGGTGGCATCCGTGCTGATTGCGCTGATCAGGCGAGGTTATACCGAGGATCAGCAGATGAAGCGGGACCGTTACATCGATTGAGTCACCTGCCACGAAGCGGTTTATGCTCTGCCTCTGAACCGCGGTGGCCGGAAGGGCAGCGGCCAGATTTGCCGGTCAGGTGTGAATCAGGCAATCCGGCAGAATTTGCCGCTCACGGGTGCTGTAGGTGCCACTGCTGGTGTACTCATGAGTGTGTTTGCCGGGGGACGATGGGAGAACAGGACTTCCCTTTCTCTCTCCCCTCCCCCCCGGAGAAACTCACATGATTTCCCTGCAATGTCGGTTATTCCGACTGGCAGCTCTGTGTGCACTGGCTGCCAGTGGTCTGTTCTACGGTAC
>JAGQPV010000822.1 GCA_020426545.1 Planctomycetaceae bacterium | reverse complement strand
GCCGACGTTGGCCTTGGTCAACGCCATCACCTTCCAAAACGTCACCTCCATCGAGGACGAATTCCCAAAGATTCGCCTGTGGGGCACCATCGGCTGGATCGTGTCGGGCTTGGTCGTGTCCGAATCGATGCTCGGCATCTTCCCGTTGCCGCTCTTGCCCGGCATCGAAGACGCCGGCAGCACGAGCTTTCCGCTGAAACTGTCGGCCGTAGTGAGCATCATTTACGGTCTGTACAGCTTCACGCTGCCCGCTTCGCCCCCTCAAGGGCGCGGCGAACCAATTAGCATCGTCAAGATTCTGGGGCTCGACGCGCTGCAACTATTCAAGAACCCGTCGTACGCGGTGTTCGCGCTCTGCTCGTTCCTCATCTGCATTCCACTGGCGTTCTACTACGCTCGGACCTACGAGTTCACCAGCGCGATGGCGTTCGGCGATCGCACCTCGGGCGTGATGGCGCTCGGGCAGGTCAGCGAAATCGGCTTCATGGCGGCGGTGCCCTTTTTCATCAAGCGACTCGGCGTGAAAAAGATGCTGCTGGTCGGTATGCTCGCCTGGGCAGTGCGTTACGGTCTGTTCGGCATGATGCCGTCCTCCAGCGCTATGCTCGTGTTGGGCATCGTGCTGCACGGCATCTGCTACGACTTCTTCTTCGTGACCGGGCAGATTTACGTCGATACCAAAGCCGACCAGCGGATTCGCGGTGCTGCTCAGGGCTTTATCGCCTTTGCCACCCTCGGCGTGGGCAGCTTCATCGGTGCGGAACTCTCCAGTGTGGTGCAGCAGCAGACGGCCACGCCCGAGGGCCCGCTGGCCCTCGACTGGCAGACATTCTGGCTCATTCCGGCGGCGGGTGCCGGCGTGGTGATGATTCTGTTCGCCCTCCTGTTCAACGAGTCAAAAGCCGTCGAGCAGGAAGCGGTGGAAGCCGCAACCACCGCCTGAACCGCGGCAGGAGAAACCAGGAATGGGCCTCGGCTGGCATCTCAGGTGGAGACTTTCCGTGTTGTGGGCCCTGCAGTGGGGCATCACGGGGTCTATTCTCACCTACCTGCCGCTGTACTTTGCCGAAAAAGACCTCACCCGCGAACAGATCGGCCAGCTGCTGGCTGTGAGCGCGGTGGGGTTGTGGCTCGCCCCGCTGATTGTCGGCCAGGTGTGCGACCGCTGGCTGGCGACGGAAAAGTACCTCGCCCTCGCCCATTTCGTGGGCGGGGTCACGTTGTTCTCCATCCCCATCGCCACCGATGTGTACCAGCAGACGGGCGAAAACTTTTCGGCTCTCACGGTGCTGGTGGGCCTGTTCGCCGCAGCCTACTTTCCCACAATCCCGCTGGCCAGTTCGATGACGTTCCGTCATCTGACCAACCCGGATGCCCAGTTCGGCGGTGTGAGAATCTGGGGCACCGTGGGCTGGGTGCTGGCCGGGCTGTCGCTCTCGCTGTGGCTCGGGCGGGATGAAGCCTACATGGCTTTTCTCCGCACCTTCCCTTCGACCATGGTCCGCATGGAAGAACTGCGGTCCGCATTCAGCTGGATGACGGAACCCTCGAGTTCCGACTGCTTCCGCATTGCCGCACTGCTGAGCTTCGCCCTCAGCAGCTTCTGCGTCTTCCTGCCGGCCACGCCTCCCGCGCGAAAGACCAGCGGCGCCGTGGCCCCGCTGCAGACTCTCTCGCTGTTCCGGAAGTCGTCTTTCTCATTTCTGATCGGCGTCAGTTTCGTCCTGGCAGCGGTGGTTCCGTTTTACACGCTGGCTGTGCCGGAAATGCTGGAAGCCCGCGGATACCACAGCAACTGGGTGCCGGCAGTCATGACGATTGGCCAGGTCTCGGAATTCCCGGCCCTGCTGCTGCTCCCGTTCTGCCTGAGGCGGCTGGGGCTGAAGCGGACATTCGCCTGCGGCATGGCGGCCTGGCTGGTGCGTTACGCGGCGTTTGCTGTCGGCTCGCCGGAATGGCTGATCATCACCGGCATCGCCCTGCACGGTGTGTGCCATGTGTTCCTGATCATCGTGATTCAGCTGTATGTCGATTCGCAGTGCCCGGCCGATCTGCGGGCCAGTGCCCAGAATCTGTTCGCCTTCCTCACCATGGGCATCGCCATGCCGCTGGGCTTCTGGTTCAGCGGTCGCCTGGCCGACTGGTCCGCCGATGCCACCACCGGCCAGCTCGACCCGCGGATTTTCTTCACCGTGCCGGCAGGTATCGTCCTGCTGCTGCTGGTGGTCTACATGCGGTGGTTTCGTCTGTTTGGTGAAACAGACTCCACCGCTCCCGGCACGCCCGGCTCGGAATCCGCCGGG
>JAGQPV010000821.1 GCA_020426545.1 Planctomycetaceae bacterium | reverse complement strand
GGCCGCATGCCGACGCATCAGGCAGGAACAGCCGGCCGGGACCACAATCCAGATGGCTTCACCTGCTGGATGATGGGGGCTGGGGTGAAAGGGGGAGTCCGCCATGGTGCGACCGATGAATTCGGCCGTCGGGCCGAAGTGCATCCCACCACGGTGTGGGATTTCTATGCCACCGTTCTGCACCTGCTGGGTTTCGAGCACGAAAAACTCACGTGGTACCACAACGGTCTCGACCGCCGCCTGACCGACGTGCATGGCCACGTGATCCAACAGATTCTCGCATAGGCGCTCTGCCGCAGAACACGCGCGGCCGAGGGGACAGCTTTGGGCCGGTCAACGGACCTCGATTGTGAGTTCCGGACGGGCCAGCCTGAGTTTCGCAATGCCGGCCTCGGTCACCTGTTTCAGCCCGCTGAGGGTAACTTTCTTCAGCGACTTCGACCGGGCCAGGTGCTGCAGCCCTGCATCGGTCAGCCGGGCACTGCCGATGCGGAATTCTTCCAGCTGCGGCAACTGGGCGATCAATGGCAGCGACTCGTCTGTGACCGTCGGAGCGTACGAAACATCCAGCCGCTTGAGAGTGTGAATCTTCGCAGCATGAGCGATGCCGGCGGGCGTCGCCTGATTGTCCAGCAGCGACAGATCTTCGAGCGGTATCTTCACCAGAGCGGCCACCGCTTCACCGGAACTTGCTTTGTCCTTACTGCCGATTCCGCACCGCTTCAATGTGGTCAGCGATGCCAGGTGCGCGGCTCCCTGATCGGTGAAACGGGTATGTGCGAACCAGAAGCGGCCGGAAATCGGCACGCTGGAAATCGCGGCCAGACCCGCGTCGTTCAGCGGTGTGAAATGAAAGTTGACATCCTGCAGGTTTTGAATCCCCTGCAGATGACTGAACCCGGTGCCGCTGCACTGCGTGGACGCCAGACCGAGCTTCCGCAGTTCCTTCAGCCCGGAGAGATGCTTCAGCCCGTCATCGGTCATGGGCGTCAGCGTCAGGTTGAGTTCCCGCAGGTCTGTCAGCCCGGCGATGTGCCGCAGGCCCGGTCCGTGAACTGCACAGTTTGCCAGGTCCAGCCGCTTCAGCGTTGTCACGCTGGAAAGCTGCTCAAGCCATTCATCGGTGACCCGTTCGTTGCGGCCCCCTTTGCCTTTGAGCGGGTTATTGCCGTTGTACAGATCGACCGCTGTGATGACGTCGAAGATTTCCGTGCCTTCATCCCGGCTGGCCAGATAGAGCCATTGCGGGCCCGTCGGCGACCACACAACCTGACCGCCGACCGCTTCAATCTGCTCAGCCACCGCCAGCGCAGCGGCGCGCCGGGTGACCGCCCGTTCAATTTCCGGCAGCAGTGACTTCAGTCGGGACCGCAGTCCGTCGTCCGACACCCGGGCAATCAGCTCCCCGCGATCCACTTCTGCTTCGGATGAGAGAATCGCCTTCAGCAGCGACCGGTCGGCGGGTGCTGTTTCCAGCAGCGACAGCACACCATCCAGATACTGCTTCAGTTCGGGATCCTGCCCAGGAAAACCGGCGGCAGATCGCGGTTGTCCCAGTGCCCGCCGCATGGCGTTATGGGCCAGATACCGCCCATGATCAAGCGTCAGATGAATTGCATCGCGATACAGCGTTTCCAGACTGTCCAGCGGTGCCTGCTCCGCGGAAATGTCCTCCGCAATCTGAGCCAGCAGGTTCTGGGCAAACGTCTGCCGAATCTCACGTTTCGGGTGCAGCCGCCGCAACTCGCCGGTCAGGGCGCGAAGGTAACCGGGGCTGTGCATCATCTCATCGGGCGACATGTAACTGGCGAACTCATCGCCCCGCCGGGCGTGAAAGGCCCAGCCCGAGTGAATAACGAACACGGCTTTGGGCTGCAGTTTCATCCAGGCGGAAATCGTCTCCACATCCTGAGCCAGGGTGGAGCCGTAATGCGGCTGGACGGACACCATGTCGAACTGCCGGTCCCGCAGGGCGGTCGTCCAGATTGTCGACTGCCTGACGCATGGTTCCTTCGGGTTGCTGTAGATGTAAGGCAGGTTCACGCCACAATCAACGTGCCACTGGACATCGCCGTCCAGCCGCTGGGGCACGGTGTCCCAGGTCAGTGAGTTCCCGATCAGGTAACAGCTGGGGGCGGGAGACTCGCCCTGCACCGGCTCAGAAAAGCTGGCCGCCACGACGAACAGCAGGCAGCAGAACACAGTTTGCAGATGGCGGTTCATCAGTGGTGCCTCTTCAGAAGGATCTACACGGATTTTCGGGGCTGGGTCTGCGATCCTGGGGAAACCTCCACTCAGGCTCAGC
>JAGQPV010000820.1 GCA_020426545.1 Planctomycetaceae bacterium | reverse complement strand
CTGATCATTCTGCTGGAACTGGCGCAGCACTGCAGCCAGCGGCAGATCTCCCGCATCGATCTCGGGAAGGGGGACGACGGATACAAGTACAGCTTCGCCAGCGGGTCGGACACTGTGCTGACGGGTGCGGCTGATCTGCGGCCGGTCCGAAAGGCTGTGCGCACCGCCGCGTACGGCGTTCGTCGCTGGATTCGCCAGTCGCCTTTCTATGAAACGGTCAAGCTGCCCGTCCGCATGCTGCGTAAACTCCATCACAGTCTGGCACTGAGCTGAATCGTCCGGAATCTGACAGTTCAGCGGGATCAACAGACCTTACATCTGAATTCGGTTAAGACATGATCAGCTATCGCGTAACAGCAGCCAGCCAGCTCCCCGAACAGGCGTGGTCTCGCTGGGCGGAAATTCAAAGTGGGCAGCCTGAACTGGACAGCCCCTTCTTCAGCCCGGAGCTGGCCCGTTTAACCAGTCTCGTGCGGGACGATGTGGAAGTGGCCACAATCCACGATGGCGAGGAGCTGGCAGGTTTCTTCCCGTTTCAGCGCACGCGGGAGAACACAGCACAGGCTATTACAGGACGGCTTTCCGAGTTCCACGGGGCCGTATATCGTCCGGGAATTGAGTGGTCGCCCGATGCGCTGCTGCGGGCCTGCGGACTGAGGGCCTGGCATTTCGATCATCTGCCGGTCAACCAGGCGGCGTTCTCCACGCATATCTGGGGCACTACAACCTCTCCCTGCATGGACCTGAGCCAGGGGTATGGTGCCTGGCGGGAGCAGGTGCGGCAGCAGGGATCGACCGTCACGCAGGTGGAACGGAAAGCGCGCAAGCTCGAACGGGAAGTTGGTCCTTTACGGTTCGAATATCGCACGCCTTCCGCCGAGGTGTTTGCCGCACTCGTCGAGTGGAAGACCGGCCAGCATGAACGGACCAGCGTGCTGCCGATCTTCAGAACACCCTGGGTGGTCAATCTGCTCGAAGCGCTGCGCACACACGAGTCGCCGGGCTTCATCGCCCCGCTGTCGGCCCTGTATGCCGGCGATCAACTGCTGGCGGTCCACCTTGGCCTGCAGAGCCGGAACGCCCTGCATATCTGGTTTCCGAGCTACGACCCCGAGTTCGACAAATACTCACCCGGTCTGGTCCTGCTGCTGAATCTCGCCGAAGAAGCGGCTGAGCGAGGAATCAACCGCATTGATTTCGGTCGTGGTGAGGAACGCTACAAGCAGAGCCTCAAGACCGGGGACGTCCTCATCGCAGAAGGGAAAGTCAGCCGGCATTCAGTCGGTACGGCAGTCCACGCAGCCTGGTACCGCACGAAACGCAGAATCCGCGAATCCCGATGGAGACAGCAGCTGGAACTCCCGCTGACACTCACCCGCCGACTTCGCCAGCGAGCCGCTTTCCGCTGATCATGGCCCAGTCAACCCGCCGCTCGTCAGACCCTGCCCATGGGGGACATGGCAGCTCAAAGAAGTGGTCGCTCAGAGCAGCGGTTATTGAGAGAACTGAACATTCCGGGAGCGGCGATCCACTGCGTCCAGAGGAGGGCGCAAGCCGGTGAGTGCAACAACCGGCTCTGTTTCCGCGCCCCCGGGACTTCGCGCGATACCGCTGCCCTCCTGATGACGGATGCGGGACAACGAGCTAGCGGTCTGTCCCCTGTTCCACCCCCTCTTCACATCCCCCCGTGCGGCTCATTGCCCCGCATGCGGTCAATCTCTGCAGACCGCTCAGGGAGCAGGCCAGCCCCGCGTCCGCTCCACAACATCAATAAAAACAGGGAGGGAAACGAACCTTGTGTTTCCGCAACCCACAGCGTGACGAGTGTTTGCGACACAAGCTGTTGACGTAACTCGAGTTGGAAAATCATTCGAGTTCACGCGGCTTCACCAGAGTTCCCGCTCGACAATCGGTTTTGAGGGCACTCTTTCCACAACGTTTCCACAAGAGCTGAGGTCAGGAAGCGGTGAGCCTGGCCTCACAGATGCTCCGCTCCAGCCCTCTCGTTTTCCGGCTCTTCCGTTTCTAGGTGCCAGAGCCGGGGATTCTGTCTTCCGCGGTGGGCGGGCCGGGGTTATGTTCGGTGTAGAGCGGCTGATGAGGATCTGACCGACAGCTTCCATGGAGGGTGTTGTCATGGCGACAGTGGAGATCGAGCTGGACGTGCCCCGGGGCGTGCGGGTCTGCGGATATGAGCGGATCGATGGCGGGCATGCGTTCGAAGTCGAGTGGACACTGCCGGGGAAAGTCACCTGCGAAAAGTGCGGCCGCCTGCAGCGGGTGCAGGTTCAGTGGGCCGACAGAACGCAGG
>JAGQPV010000819.1 GCA_020426545.1 Planctomycetaceae bacterium | reverse complement strand
CGGCCATCCGAATACGGAAGAGATACTTCACCGTAGAGAACTGTCAGGCAATGGTCTGAGCGACTGATACTACCCGGTTGTCACTGGTCCAACGAAGATGGCCGGCACAGCCGGCCCTACTGGTTTTCGACTCACATTGCTTAGTCCAGCCCCGGACTTTCCGGCCGCTCACCTTCATACCCCCGCCATCGTTCACGCGGAGAACTTCATGCTCACGCCCTGTCAGGCCTCCCGCAGGCTGCCCTTCAGCATATTCCGTCCTCTGCCCGGGCTTCCCGGCACGCTGCTGCTGTTCGCGCTGCTGATGCTGACCATCGCCGGCTGCGGTGGTGGAACCGCCAGCGAGCCGGCCGCCTCGATTCCACCCGAACACGGCACACCGCACGACGACGAAGAAGAACATCTCGAGCATCACATTCCGGAACATCGTCCACCGGATTTTTCCTCCGCGGTCGATCAGATCGTGCGGCGGTTCGGAGACCTGGCCGGCATGCAATCCGGCAGTCTGCCCGAAACGGCGGTCGAGGAACTGGCGGACATCGTTCGCTGGCTCCCGGAAATCGCAGCCGAGAGCGACATGCGCCGCAGTGCCTGGGAAGAGACTGACCGGCTGGCGGAGGAACTGACCATCGAACTGCAGCACTGGGCACAGCTCCCGCCGGCAGAACGCCCTGGAGTGCAGCCGAAGATCGAACGGACGATCGGGTCGTTAACCGACCTGAAGGGAACTGAACAGGGCGAACCACTGCAGGAGCGGACCGATGGCTGAAGTGCTGTTCTGGAGTGGTGTGCTGCGGTTCGGGCAGTCGCTGCTGGCGGCGGCGCCCACGATTGTGATCGGCCTGATTGTGGCCGGCGTGTTCCGTCGGCTGCTGGGGCACGACAACATCAGCCGGCTGTTCGGCGGATCGACGTGGAGATCTCTGCCGCAGGCTTGGGCCGTCGGCATGCTGCTGCCAGTCTGCTCGCTGGGGGTGATTCCGGTGGCCCGCCAGATGCGGGGAGCCGGACTGACCGGCGGAACCATTCTGGCGTTCGCGCTCACGGCACCGCTGTTTAATCCGCTGTCGCTGCTGTATGGCCTCACGTTGTCCGAGCCGCTGGTGATTTTCGCCTTCGCCCTGTGTTCTCTGCTGATCGTTACCATTCTGGGTTTCGCCTGGGACCGGCTGTTTCCGGGCACTGCCTGCGCGGAACCGGTTCCTCCGCGGACGGCTCCCGGACTGAAGCGACTGCTCTCGATTGTGGTGACCGGAGCCAGAGAAGCAGCCGGACCGGCGATGCTGTTTATGCTGATTGGCCTCGGTGGCGTGACACTGCTGGGCCTCGTGCTGCCTCCCGGATCGATGCAGCATTCGTTCAATGGCGGTAATTCGTGGGCACCACTGACGATGACCGGGATTTCCGTGCCGGTCTATGCCACACCCATGCTGGCCATGTCGCAGCTGGGGTCGATGTTTTAGCATGCCAACTCGGTGGGAGCAGCCTTCGTACTGCTGTCGCTGGGAACGGGGCTGAATCTCGGCCTGCTGTTCTGGATGACCCGGCAGTATGGCTTCCGACGGACGGGCACCTGGCTGGCAGTGCTGATCGCCGTGGTGCTGGGGCTGGCGTATGCGGTCGATCGGCCCCTGCACCCCACGGAAATTGACGCCGCCGATCACACGCACGCCTTCGACATCTACTGTCGCCCGTTCCATGCCGGGGCCGCCGGCATGGCGGCCAGTGTACGAAAGAAGCTGGTCGATGATTCGCCAGTCCACGAACAGTACGCTCTGGCCGCATTGACGGTGTTCGTGCTGGCCGGAGCGATACTGGCGGCGGTCGATCCCCGCCGCCGCCTCGAAGCCTGGCTGGAAACCCCGGGAGAACAGGCCATCAGCCGTTACGACCGGGTGGTGCCCGCCCCGGTCGTGGGAGGAGTCGCGCTGATTGGTCTGGTCGCGGCCAGTGTGGTGGGCTGTTACACGTGGTATCCGCCACCCGCGGAAGTTCTCGACGAAATGCAGATTGCCCGGGCGGAAGCACTGTCGGCCGCAATTTCCGGTGATGTCAATCACGCGATGTACTGGCTGCCGGTGCTGAACGACTGGACGAGGCGGCTGCAGGTCGGCGTATATCTGCGGCAGGGAAATCTCAGCCGTTATCACCGGCATAAGTCGAGTGTATTCCGTTTCCGCCTGGAACTGCTGGAGCATGAGCTGGAGGACGGCACCCGCGAGGAGGTAACCGCTGCAACGGCCGCCGCAGCCAATGCGTACCGTCGCCTGCAGTTCGCGTACACGGAGGAACTGTGAATCAGAGGGTTCTTCCGGTATTCTCGTGGCTGATTCAGGG
>JAGQPV010000081.1 GCA_020426545.1 Planctomycetaceae bacterium | reverse complement strand
CTGGTGCCGCAAGGGTTAGATTCGTCAGGCACAGCCTGACCTGCGGAAGAAATTCAGACCAGGCAGCCGCGTACGACCTTGCACGAAAGTCTCAGTAACCGAACCCGCGTTGAGCATGCGAGTTGCAGCGTGACCCGCTTTCTGGACAGGCACTGAAACCCGCCGGAAACGAAACGACAACCGAAAGGAAACGTCTGACCGTCAGCCGGGCGTGAACTGAACGGGAATCTGTTCGAGGCAGGGAATTCCGGTCCGGTTTTCTCATAATTTGGGAATCCACCAGAGTTCTGTCCTGACGGAATGCTCCCGCTGTGAACGAACCGGGCCATCCGGCAACCCGGCTGACAGCCGGGAGGCACCGCCGGCATTCCCCGAAGATCGACAGGAGGATTTCTGTGGCAGAAATCCTCCATTCCCACCTTGCGATGACAGGGCCACACAGTGTCATCTCCCTCCTTCGACAGCCTCGACCGCGGACAGACCGGAGCCGATACTCCCGCTCCGCCGGTTCGGCAGACCAGTCTGGGTGATCAGTCCACAGCGGGCGATCTGGGCTCCTCGGTGTCGGACGTCGGCGGACCAGAGATTCCCCCTCAGCTGCCGGTGTATCCGCCCAGTCAGCGGTATCTCATCGAACGGCCACTGGGCAGCGGGGGCATGGGCCAGGTTCTGCTGGCGACCGATACCAAGCTCGACCGGCAGGTGGCCCTGAAACGGCTTAAGGCGGAGATCAGCTCCAGCAGCCGGGCACTGGAACGGTTTCAGATCGAAGCCAAGGCCGTTGCCGCCCTCGATCACCCCAACATCGTGCGGGTGTACGATTACGAGATCGACGAACAGGGGCCGCTGCTCGTCCTGGAATATGTCGATGGCCTCAGCCTGGCCGACCGCATCCGTCACAGCCCCATCGACGTCGAGCAGGCCATCAGCTGGACGTGCTCTCTGTGCGAGGCTCTGGCCGCTGCTCATGCGCGGCAGGTGATTCACCGGGATATCAAGCCGGCCAATATCCTGCTGACATCGGCGGGGGTCCCGAAGCTGACAGACTTCGGGCTGGCCCGGCGGGAGTCCCATGACGGTCAGATGACGCAGGCCGGCGTGGTGCTGGGCACTGTGGATTTCATGGCGCCGGAGCAGCGGCGGGATGCTTCCACCGCAGATGCCCGCAGCGACCTGTGGAGCCTCGGAGCCACGTTGTACCAGATGCTCACCGGCCGCTCCCCACGGGTGCTGCGGCTCGACCGACTGCCGGAAAATCTGCGGTCGGTGCTCAGTTGTGTGCTGGAGGACGAGCCCGAGGAACGCTACTCCACCGCGCTGGAATTCCGCGACGCACTGCAGGAGGCGGTCGGCCCGCAGTCGCTGCTGGGCGGCTGGTGGAACCGGGTGGGAGGCCGGAGCAAAACGCCGCGTTCCCGGTCGAAGTCCACCCCGCCCCTGCCCCTTAATGAAACTCCCTCCGCAGAGAGCACCGGGCAGACTTCCTCTGCAGGTTCAGCAGGCGATAAATCAGCAGCCGATAGCGACTCGCAGCTGTCGGCGGAAATCATCTCCGCCGCCGATCAGCTCTCGTCCGTGGAGGACGAACCCACCGCCATCGGTTCCGCAGCCGATTCCGCCATTGCCGATCCCCCTTCGGCTGCTCCACCAGCCATCCCGCCTATTCCTGCCTCTCTGGAGAGTTCCCCGGCCGCCGTTCCTCCTCCGCCACCGGAACTTCCCACGGAAATCCCTGCCCTGCCCGGCGGCCCCTGCGCAGCCTGCGGGGCGGAATGCGAAGCCGCTGCTGCGGACTGCACGCAGTGCGGACAGCCGCTGCAGTCCGCCTGCCTGGCATGCAGCGCCACCGTCAGAGTCTGGCAGCCGGACTGTCCGGAATGTGGCGAAAACCAGCAGCAGCTGCTGGAACAGCGCACGCAGCAGCTGGATGCTCTCGAGCAGCAGGCGGCAACTCATGTGGAGCAGGACCAGCTGGCCGAGGCAGCCGCCCTGGCCGAACAGGCATTGCAGCTGGCGGCCGGCTGTGCGGAACTGCCCGTCGACTGGGCCAGCCAGCTGGTGGAGCAGTTCACCGCCGAGCGGAACCGCAGAACGGAAGAAATCCGTCTAATGCTCGAGAAGGGCCGCGAGCAGCGGGAAGCAGGTGACCTGTCTGGGGTATTGAAGACACTGGCGCCACTGGCCGAGTGGACCACGGAACAGGACAGCACGTATCCCCAGCTGGCCGAGTGCCGCCAGCTGCAGGAGGAAACTCAGAAATTCGCGGTGGAAGTCGAACGGCTGGAGAAGGAGATCCTGAAAGCGGTCAACGCCCGGGAATTCGACGGCCTGCTGGAAAAAATGGACCACTTCCTCGAGCTGCAGCCGGACCATTCGCTGATTTCCGACCTCCGCCGCCGGTTCCTGGCTCGCGAAACTGCCCGACAGACCAGAAAGTTCCGGCTGCCGGAACGCCTGAAAGCGGCCAGGCAGCACCGGCTGAATGGCGATTTCGAGAACGTGCTGTATCTGCTGGAACCAGTTCCTGAACTCATTCGGGACGACGAAATCCGTGAACTGCTCCAGTGGAGCAAGGTGCAGAAGGATAAGGACCGGTTCTGGAACTCCGGCTCCTCCGTCCTGCTGATGATTTTTGCCGCGGTGGGGGCCCTCGTGTTCCTGTTGTTTATCGCTCGGATGCTGCTCTGATTGACGCGGGTCACTGAATTTGGTCCGCCACGCAGGTATGATGGCACAGGGAAGAGGTCGCCGCTCCGGTTGTCAAAGATGGTCAGAGCCGGCCAGGCTAAGCCTGTCGGGTTCCGCCCGTCCTCAGGGCCGGGTGAGTCCCGTCTCTTCGGCCGGCCGCTTTCCAGAAAAGTCCAGAAATAAAGGGTGAATTCGTGTCTTCCGGTTCGTTCGACAGTCTCGACCATGGCCAGACCGGCGCCGACACCTCTGCGGTGCCGGAACGGATTACCAGCCTGGGCGATCAGTCCACAGCGGCCGACACGGGTCCCTCGGTTTCGGATCTGGACAGCCCCATTACCCCGGTTTCCCGTCCCGCTCAGATTCAGCCGGGACGCTACCGTGTCGAACGGGAGCTGGGCAGCGGTGGCATGGGCGAGGTGCTGCTGGCCACCGATACCGAGCTGGACCGACGCGTCGCCCTGAAACGGCTCAAGGCCGAAATCAGCAACAGCAGCCGGGCCCTCGAACGCTTTCAGACGGAAGCCCGCGCCATTGCCGCTCTCGATCACCCCAGTATTGTGCGGGTGCATGATTTCGGCTTCGACGAACAGGGCCCGGTGCTGGTTCTGGAATATGTCGATGGTCTGAGTCTGGCTGACCGCCTCAGTGAAGGGCCGGTGGAAATCGGTCAGGCCATCCGCTGGGCCTGTTCTCTGTGCGAAGCCCTCGATATGGCCCACCGGCGGGGCATTGTTCACCGCGACATCAAGCCGGCCAATATCCTGCTGACGCTGATGGGCGTGCCGAAGCTGTCGGACTTTGGCCTGGCCCGGCGGGAAACACACGATGGCACGAAAACTCAGGCGGGAGTCGTGCTGGGCACGCTTGATTTCATGGCTCCGGAGCAGCGAAGGGATGCTTCCACCGCCGACGCCCGCAGCGACCTGTGGAGCCTGGGAGCCACCCTGTATCAGATGCTGACCGGCCGGTCTCCCCGTGTGCTGCGGTTCGACCATCTTCCCGAGCAGCTGCGCCCCGTCCTTGGCCGGGTGCTGGAAGACGATCCGGACCTGCGGTATCCCAATGCGCTCGAATTCAAAGCCGCACTGGAAGAGTCCGTGCGGGATCCGGCACCGCTGGAACGCTGGCGGAAGCGGGCCGAAGGCCTGCGGGATACCGTGCGGCAGATGGTCGATTCGGCCACACCCCACTCTTCCGGCGAGGTGCCGACACCAGTCATTTCAGGGCTCTGCCCGGCCTGTGGCACCGAGTGCGAACCCGATCGCTCGTACTGCCCGGGCTGTGGCCACTCGCTGCAGCTGAACTGCCTGCAGTGTGATGCCGAAATTGCCGCCTGGGAGCGATACTGCCCGGCCTGCGGTGTCAGCCAGCAGGAACTCGTGGAAACCCGCCGCCGCGAAATCGATGCTCTGAAACTGGAAGCCGAACAGGCCGCCGCCGCCCGCAGATCCTGGGACGCCATTCGCTCGGCCCGGCTGGCTCAGCAGCTGGCCGAACCGAAGTACGGCATAGCGATCGACTGGGCCAATCAGCTGGTGTCCCGGCTGATGAACGAGCAGTCCCGCCTGGATGCGGACCTGCGGACGATGCTGGCGACCGCCCGGCAGCAGCTGGCGGAAAAGAATTACGATGCCGTACTGACGACGCTTCGTCCGCTCGACGGGCAGACCGCCGGATTCGCCGAGCAGTCGCAGGAACTGCTCGAATGCCATCAGTTGCGGCAGACCGCACTGCAGGCCGTGGCCGAAGCGGATGCTCTGCAGGATGAAATTCTGCGGGCTGTCAACAGCGGGAAGCAGAAGCAGCTGCTGCCGAAAATGAACCGGCTGCTGGAAATTCGCCCCGGTCATACAGTGATTTCGCTCCTGCGGGATCGGCTGCAGGCAAAGGAAACCGAAAAGCTCAGAAAGTCGGCCCGGCTGAACGAGCGGCTGAGTTCCGCCAGGTGGTATCAGGAGCAGAACGATCATGAAAGCGTGATCGAACTGCTGGGCCAGCTGCCGGAAGCCGCACTCGACGAGCAGACTCTGGCTGTCCTGAACTGGGCCCGAACGGAGCAGCAGCGCGAGCAGGAACGGCAGGCGAAGACCTGGTTCTTCCAGCGTTCGTGGTTCATCATTGCGGTCTGCGCGACGGTTCTCCTTGTCCTGGTGGACTGGGCCTCCCGCTTCAACAGGCGCGGAAACACGGCGGACCCTCTGCAGGCTTCAGTCCCTGCTGACCAGGCCACTGTGGCCATTCCCGCATTGAACAATTTTCCCGACGCCAGTTCGCCTGTGGAGACCGCGGGCGCTCCCCCGGGCTCCTCTGGCTCCACGGGGAATCCCTCCCGCACGGAATCGGATTCAACGGTTGCCGGTGCCGGCCAGTCACCACGCAGCTCCGGCGGGAAACCGGGCAGAACACCCTCCCGCAATGGCGACTCCGGGACAGCCTCCACCGCGGGAAGGCCCGCTCAGCGGCCATCTGTTCCGCAGCCAGCAGACACAGAGCCGACTCCGGCCGATGCCGCCATTCCGGTCGGCCAGCGGGCCGGGGAGATCCGCACTTTCACACAGCAGCGTCTGCCTTTTGTCTGGTGTCCTCCGGGAACTGCCCGGGTCGGCAGTCCTCCCGATGAACCCGCATGGGCACCCGGTGAAGATCTTCGTCTGGCCCGACTGACGGAA
Source organism: Planctomycetaceae bacterium (assembly GCA_020426545.1). Taxonomy (GTDB): domain Bacteria; phylum Planctomycetota; class Planctomycetia; order Planctomycetales; family Planctomycetaceae; genus JAGQPV01. The sequence goes on along the minus strand of JAGQPV010000081.1, from coordinate 8,639 downwards.
GGCTTCTGGCTCAGTCAGACGGAAGTCACTCAGGGCACCTGGACCGCGATAACGGGCTCGTCCCCCTGGACCGAACTGCCCGAGAATCTGTCACGTTTCGTCCGCACCGGTCAGCGGTTTCCCGCTTCCAATATCAGCGTTTCCGCAGCCATCCTGTTCTGCCGCCAGCTGACGGAACGGGAGCGGGCCGCAAACCGCCTGCCGGACGACTGGGCCTATATGCTGCCCGATGAGACTCAGTGGGAATACGCCTGCCGCAGCGGGACGACGACGGCCTGGTCGAGCGGGGATGATCCGGCAGCACTCAGTCTGGCGGCGTGGCACGAAGGCAATACTACGATGGAACAGTTCGCCCATCAGGTGGCCACCCGGCAGCCGAACGCCTGGCAGCTGTTCGACATGCACGGCAACGTGATGGAAGTCTGCCGGGCGGCAACCCTGCCCGGCGCAAAGGCCGAGGCCGCTTCTCCGGGTTATGTTCTGCGGGGCGGTGCCTGGCTGCTGGCCGAGCCACTGCTCCGCTCGGCTGCCCGGGTGGAAGTCAAAGGAGACTCCGGCAGTCTGGTCAGCGGGCTGCGGCTGATGCTCGCTCCCGTCTCCGAAGGTACCAACTGAATTCGCCCCCCTGCTTCACCGCCTCTCCTCAGCTGGCCGGTGGTTGCAACACGTTCGGCATGTGCCATAATCAACCCGGCCGCACACCGGGGCGATTTTGCCGGCGACGGGCTGCAGGCGCAGTGCAGACAGACTGCAGGTCGCCTGTCAGCTGCCGCAACCGGCTCTTCTCAATCGGGTGTGTTCACCGCGGCTGCCATCCCGGCAGCGGCAATGTTTCCGGACAGCCTCCGTCAGTGCGCTGCTGTCGGACAGACGACCAGATAACGAATGAGGAACCAGCCGATGGACCGCACGCAGTCTCCACACCGTCTCAGCTGGCGGGTCACCTGCCTGATGGGGCTGGCTTTCTGTCTTTCCGGCAGCGGGCAGGCGACAGCCGCCCCCGCTCCCGCGGACGAAGCCACTCCCGCACAGGCCCGGCCCGCGGCCGTGGCACAGCTCAAAGGGTTCGATGACTGGGTCACATCCGTCGCCTGGTCGCCGGATGGGAAACTCCTGGCAGCCGGCAGCTACGATGAAGTCCAGCTGTGGAACCTCGACCGGAAGTCGGTGGCTGGCACACTGAAACCCCGGGCCGGCTATGTACGCTCGGCGGCTTTTTCACCCGATGGAAAAATGCTGGCTCTGGCCGGTTACCAGAGCGTTCAGATCTGGGATGTGGCCGCCGCCAGGCGGGTGAAGCGGATCAAAGGTCACTCGGCGTACGTCACGGGTGTGGCGTTCTCGCCCGATGGCCGCCTGCTCGCCACCTGTGGTGAAGATGAATCGATCCGCCTGGTGGATGCTTCCTCCTGGGAAGAAGTCCGCTCTTTCAGCACGGAATGGCCGGTCAACGCTCTGGCCTTCTCTCCGGATGGTTCGATGCTGGCCACGGCGGGCGGCGACGAAACCCGGGTCACAAAGCCCGGAACCGTCATTCTGTGGAACGTGGCCGACGGCACTCAGATTGCCGCTCTGCCGGGCCACCAGCGGGCAGCTGTCGCCGTGGCATTTTCCCCGGACGGACAGCGTCTGGTCAGTGGCAGTCACGATGAAACCGCCAACATTTACGATGTGGCCGAACGCAAGGCCCTGGGATTTTACGGCGGTCATGGCCGGCCGGTAAATTCCGTCGTCTTCGCTCCCGACAGCCGCACGGTTCTGTCCGGTGGTGGTGGCCGGGCACAGGGCGGAAACGACGTCCACATCTGGAACTCGGAGGATGGCTCCGACCTGGCAAAGGTCACCGGACATGAAGGCCGCGTCATTGCCGTGGCCCTCTCCCCCGATGCCCGCACCCTGGCAACGGCCAGCTACGACCACACGGCAGCCGTGTTCGATGTGCAGCATGTGCTGCCGGCTGCACCCGCGGAAACAAAGCCGGTCCGGCTTCCGCTGGTGGCGGAACGTCCACGGCAGGCACAGCAACCCGTAGTCGCCAGTCGGGCTGCTGCCACAGCCGCCACACAGCAGGAAGCTGCAGAACAGGACGCGGCACAGACGGAAGCCGCCAGCACCGAGGCTGCACAGGCCGAGGGCCAGCAGCAGGCGGCCGATGCCGCTCCGCCCATGCTGCGGGCCGGTATTATCGGCCTCGACACCTCCCATGTGATCGCCTTCACCAAAGCGCTCAACGATGAGAATGCCGCAATGGATATTGCCGGCTGCCGCGTGGTGGCCGCTTATCCCAAGGGCAGTCCCGACATCGAATCCAGCACGTCCCGCGTGCCGGGTTACACCAAACAGGTGCAGGAGCTGGGCGTGGAAATCGTCGACTCCATCGACGAACTGCTCAAGCGGGTCGATGTCGTCATGCTGGAAACCAACGACGGTCGCCCCCACCTGGAGCAGGCCCTGCCCGTGCTGCGAGCCGGCAAGCCGCTGTTCATCGACAAGCCGATTGCCGCATCCCTCGCCGATGCCATCGCCATTTTTGAAGCAGCCCGGCACTACAAAACGCCCGTGTTCTCCTCCTCTTCGCTTCGGTTCAGCGAAGGAGCCCAGGCCCTGCGGAACGGCAGTGCGGGAGATATTCTGGGCTGCAGCACCTACAGCCCCTGCTCACTGGAGCAGACGCACCCCGATCTGTACTGGTACGGAATTCACGGCGTGGAAACGCTGTTTACCGTCATGGGCACAGGCTGTCAGGCAGTCACCCGCACCAGCACCCCCGATATCGACTTTGTGACGGGTACCTGGGAAGGCGGCCGGGTCGGCACCTTCCGGGGCATTCGCAAAGGTCAGTCGGGTTACGGTGGAACAGCCTTCGGTACCAAAGCTATTGCCCCGGTTGGTTCGTATGGCGGTTACCGTCCGCTGGTCGTTCAGATCGTGCGCTTCTTCCGCACCCGGGTTGCTCCGGTTTCGGAGCAGGAAACGCTCGAGATTTACGCCTTCATGTCCGCAGCCGATGAAAGCAAAAAGCAGAACGGCGTTCCGGTCACATTGAAGAGCGTCATGCAGACCGCCCGGGCCGAAGCAACGAAAATTCTGGCCACCCGGCTCAAGCCGTAACTCTCCCGCAGATTTCTGCGGTTGGAGTCAGCGGTCCTGAAGTGAATGAAGCCCCGCAGCGTGCCCTTCCGGTGCATGCTGCGGGGCTGTTTTCATTGACTGCAAAAAACGGGAGAGTCGGAGCGGACTCAGGCTCCGTATTTCTCCAGCCGGCCCGCGTGAGCCAGGGCCTGCAGCATCAGGTACTTCGCTTCAAACTGTCCCAGCCCGCCCCGCAGACAGGCCGATTCCCCAAACTCAGTGCTCCCGTCAAACCGGCAGCTGTCGGCCGCCAGCAGCACGGGCACCGGGTGACCGCTGTGGGCTTTCATCTTGCTGGGCGTGCTGTGGTCTCCGGTCACAATCACCACGGTCGGGTCGAGGGCCATGATCCTGGGAATGGCCGTGTCGACTTCCTCCGTACGGGCCACCTTCGCGTCAAAGTTGCCGTCTTCGCCAGTGGAATCGGTGTACTTGTAGTGCAGGAAGAAGAAGTCGTAATCATTCCAGGCCGCTTCCAGCCGGTCGAGCTGCGTCTCCAGGGTCGCTCCCGCATCCAGCACATCCATGCCCACCAGCCGGGCCAGGCCGCGGTACATCGGGTATACAGCGATCGCCGCCGCCCTCACCCCGTATACTTCCTCATAGGTGGGGATTTCGGGACGGCAGGCAATTCCCCGCAGGGTGAGGAAATTGGCCGGAGCGTCGTCTTTCAGAATCTCGCGGGCCTGTCGCAGGAATTCCCGGCACAGGTCGGCCGTCTCCTGTGATTCCGTATTTCGGGCCTGCGGGTCAAGCGGGGCCACTCCGGTGGCCTGGGGATCGGTGTCTTCCACGTCTCCCTTGAGGCCCTTCTTCCGCAGCACAATCACCAGCCGGTATTCCTTCACCGGCCGCACGGACACTTCCACCCCCGGAATAGTGATTTCATCCAGCTTGCGGCACAGGGCGGCACCGACATCGCTGGCAATGCGGCCTGCCCGGCGGTCGGTAATCAGCCCGTTCTCATCGAGCGTGCAGAAGTTCCCGCGAATGGCCACATCGTCGGAGCCCAGCTCGAAATCGATTCCCAGCGCCTCCAGCACGCCCCGCCCGATGTCGTACGTCAGCGGATCATAGCCAAACAGGCCCAGATGCCCCGGCCCGCTGCCCGGAGCAATTCCCGGCAGCACGGGTATACTGAGACCCAGCACGCCCCGCTGTGCCAGCTGGTCCATATTCGGCGTGCGTGCGGTTTCCAGCTCTGTCAGTCCACCCGGTTTCAGCGGCAGACCGCCCAGCCCGTCGGCCACCAGCAGGACAATCTTCGAATCGTTTTTCTTCTGCAGCCGGCGGGTAAGCTGGTGTATCTGAGTCATGAGATCCGTGTTCCGGTCGGTTGGTCTGTGAAAAATCGTGACTGCAGTTCCACCGCCTCCGTGGGTGCCGGCGGCTGCCTCGTCGAGCGGCAATTGTGGGTCAGATGTCAGCCGCATTCAAGCGTCGCTGCGGATTCGCTGCCAATCGGCGAATGTTCCATGGCAACCCGCTGATTCTTAACAGGAAAGTCATCTCATGACTCCGGAAACGGCGGCCTCAGCCGGTGGACAGCTGGTTGTCTGGTCGGCCCGGCTGATGGCTGGTCTGTGGTTCACCCGGGTACTGCTCGATGTGCTGTCATTCCGCCGGATACTACCCGGGCAGAAGCCCGCTGAACTGGCCCTGCGTCGAATTCGTCTCGTCTGGACCGCCGGAGCAATCGTCTGTGCGGTCCATCTTGGTCTGACCTTTGCCGTGGTGCATCAGTGGAGCCAGACCCGGGCCATGGAAGAAACTGCCCGGCAGACAGCGGAATTGCTGGGTGTGTCCGTGGGCTGGGGTGTCTATGCCAACGAGCTGTTCTGCCTGATCTGGCTGGCGGACGCCGCTGGCTGGTGGATCACCGGAGACGATCCACTGCGAGCCCGCCCGGCCCTGCTGCGGCTGCGAGACCTCGGCTTCGCCAGCATGATGTTCTTCGCCACAGCCGTGTTCGGTCCCTGGTTCTGGCGGCCCGTCTCGGCAGTGGCTCTGGTGTTCTGGCTTGTGCTCCGCTGGAATTTCGCGGCCTCCATCACCCTCCGGCAGGAATCACCGTCTGTGCGCCACCCTCCGGAAGACGTAGACTGAAAACAGAAGGATTGCTGTCGGCTACTCCGTGCGAAGCTCGTTCTTCCACAGGCTGGCCGGCAGCCTGCTTCCAATGGGCCATTTCCGCCGTGCCTGTGAATTTCTCCAGCCTGTCTGCGCTCCGGGAGGCTGTTCATGTCTGAACAATCTGATCGCCGTTCGCCTGACTTTTCTCCGGACTCTTCCACTGCGGAACCTCCGGTAAAAGGGCTGACAATCGGCCAGTTGCTGCGTCGGTCGGCTGCCGAATTCGCCGGGTGCGATGCACTGGTATTCCCCCGGCTGGCAGCCGATGGAAGCCCATACTCGGGCGAGGGAACTCCCGATCCGTCGGCGGACTGTTACCGCCTCACCTGGAGCCAGTTCGATGCGGAGACTGACCGCATTGCCCGCGGGCTGCTGGCGGCAGGTATCACACGGGGAGATCATGTGGCTGTCTGGGCCACCAACTGGCCTCGCTGGGTGCTGCTGCAGTTTGCCACGGCCCGCGTGGGGGCGGTGATGGTCACCATCAACCCGGCCTACCGCTCGTCGGAACTGGCCTATGTGCTGCGGCAGTCCGACGCGAAGGCCCTGTTTCTGATCGATCGATTTCGCACCTCGGACTATTTCCAGCTGCTGCGGGACGCTGTTCCCCAGCTGGCCACGGTAGAACCCGGTGCGGATACCCTGCCCGCACTGCCCGAGTGCCCCCGGCTGCAGCGGATTATCTCGCTGAACGAACACAGCGGCCCCGGCATCTGCTCCTGGTCTGCATTTGCCGCCGGGGCAGATGCCGTTTCCCCCGAGCAGCTGGAAGCCGCCTCTCGGGAACTGACTCCGGCTGACCCGATCAATATTCAGTACACCTCGGGCACCACGGGCTTTCCCAAAGGGGCCATGCTCACGCATCGGAATCTGTTGTATAACGCGTATTACATTGGCGACTGCATGGAGCTGTCCAGCCAGGATCGTATCTGCGTTCCCGTCCCGTTTTATCACTGCTTCGGCTGTGTGCTGGGGACGCTGTGCGCCTCGGTGTACGGGGCCGCGCTGATTATTCCGCACGAGCACTTCGATGCCGAAGCCACGCTGAATGCCATTGAAGCCGAACGGGCCACGGCCGTTTATGGCGTGCCGACGATGTTCATCGGCCAGCTGGAACACCCGACATTCGGCAGCCGGGATCTCAGCTCCCTGCGAACGGGCATTATGGCGGGCAGCCCCTGTCCGATTGAAATCATGAAACGCGTGGTGCAGGAGATGCACTGCAGCGAAATCACCATCGCCTACGGGCTGACGGAAGCGTCACCGGTCATCACGCAGACCCGAACAGACGACCCGCTCAGCCTGCGGGTGGAAACCGTGGGCCGGCCGATCCCGGGCATCGAGGTCAAGCTGATCGACCCGGAAACCGGCCAGACTCTGCCCGACAGCCAGCAGGGCGAACTGTGCGTGCGGGGACATGTGGTGATGCGGGGTTATTACAACGATGCCGCTGGCACGGCCGCCGCGATTGACAGCGAAGGCTGGCTGCATTCGGGAGATCTGGCGGTGCGGCAGCCGGATGGTTATTACCGCATCACCGGTCGAATTAAGGATATGATCTGTCGTGGTGGCGAGAATATCTATCCCCGCGAAATCGAAGAGTTTCTGTTCACGCACCCGGCAATTGAAGATGTGGCGGTATTCGGCGTACCCAGTGTGAAGTTCGTGGAAGACGTCGCCTGCTGGGTCCGGCTGCGGGAAGGAGCCAGCCTCGACGAAGAGGGCCTGCGCGCTTACTGTCGTGACCGTATGGCGCATTACAAAGTGCCTCGATATATACGGTTTGTCACTTCGTTTCCGCAGACGGTCACCGGTAAGATTCAGAAGTTCCGCATGCGGGAAACCATGGTACAGGAACTGGGCCTGAAAGCCGCGGAAACGGCGTGAAGCCCGTTCCGGAGCGTTGTCTCCCACATGGAATTTTCCGGCGGTAGTTCAGGCGGTGTTGTGGTGACATCAGGGAGGGGACGGGCACATTGAACAGCACGCAGGTACCGGGAGAGCCGCAGGACAGTCCAGAACGGAAGGCACCCGGTCCGGCCGGCAGCACCCCGGTCATCCCTCTGGGCGAACTGGAACTGATCGTGGTTTCCGGAGGAGTGTTTCGGATCGATGGCGGAACCATGTTTGGCGTGGTTCCGAAACTGCTGTGGGACCGCAAGATTCCGGCCGACGATCAGAACCGCATTCCCCAGCAGACAAACTGCCTGATCGTACGGAGTTCCCGGGGCTGCACGCTGATTGACACGGGACTCGGCGGGCACCTGTCTGAGCGGGAACAGCGGAATTACGGTCTGACTGCACCTGGGCACCCGCTGCTGCGGAACCTGGCGGTTGCGGGAATTACTCCCGAAGAAATCACCACGGTCATTCTGACGCACCTGCATTTTGACCATGCCGGTGGCGGAGTGGTGCTCGACCAGGAGGGAGTGCTGCAGCCGACTTTTCCGAATGCGGAGTACGTGGTCCAGCGGGGCGAATGGATGCAGGCGACCGCGGGCTTCCCTGAACTGCGGGCAGCCTACCCGCAGCAGAATCTGCTGCCAATTGAAACATCAGGACAACTGCGGCTGATTGATCAGGAGACGGAAATCCTGCCGGGGCTCTACAGCCGGGTCACCGGCGGTCATACGCAGTTTCACATGGCCGTAGTGATTGAAAGTCAGCAGCAGCGGGCGCTGTACGCGGCTGATGTGTGCCCCACGGAACATCATCTGCCGCAACTTTGGTGCATGGCCTACGATGTCGATCCGCTGCAGACCCGCCGCATCAAACAGCAGTTGCTGGGCGAAGCTGTCGATTCAGACAGTCTCGTGCTGTTCGACCATGATCCCGGTTGTGCAGCTGCCCGAATCGTGCGAGACAATCGGGGTGGCTTTACCGCCACCGACCGCATTCCCGCACCCGGCCTGGAATAACGTCCGGAATCGCCCTCCCCGAAAATCCGGTCGGGCGAAAAGCTCCGGCCCGGTTCCGCTGCGGCTGCGGCTGCTGCCACCCCGCCCGCCGAATACTGTTTCGCAACCTCCAGGCTCGTCCTTCTCCGCCAGATGGACTTTTCCCCGAAGCTTTTTCCACAGCACAAGCATTCCCGACGACAGCGTCGCCCAAACCGCAGGAGGCACGAATGGAGACGGTCAGTGTGACCGGAGGCAGCGGAGCGATCGGTCGCATGCTGCTGGAGCAGCTGGAGGGCCGGTTTCAGGTTCGCGCGCTGTTTCGCAGCCACAGCGCCATTCGAGAACAGTTCGTCCGCTCAGGCGGGCAGTTGGTGGAGGGCGATCTGCGCGACCCGGCTGCGCTGGCCCGGCTGGTTGAGGGAGCAGCGACGGTGTATCACTGCGCCGCCAGCGTCACCCGCGGTCTCAAGCAGG
>JAGQPV010000818.1 GCA_020426545.1 Planctomycetaceae bacterium | reverse complement strand
GGGACCATTGGAACTCATGACCGGCCGAGCCAGGCCGACATGATGTCCTCGATCTCTTCGCCTTCGAGCGTTTCATGCGCCAGCAGATTATCGGCCACGGCGGCGAGCGCCGCGTGATGGTCTTCCCGTCCGAGCAGCTGGTGCAGCTGAATCGCCGTCTGTTCCAGATAGCTCAGTCGCTGGCGGTCTTCGGGGAACAGCGCGGCGGCCACCTGCCAGGCATGCTGCCAGTCCATGGCCCATTCCGGCACCATGCCCGGGTGAAACGGATCGCCGCTGTACAGCATCTCAGCCACCGGCCCGGCCAGGGCCACGCGGATCAGGCTTTCCAGCCGCTCCCGGGTGGTGCGGGGTTCCGGCGGCCATTCAATCTGAGCATCGCCGAAGCGTTCGGGGCCGTCGTCGCGGTCGGGGTCGATGGTGACCGAATGGACTGTCGCCCCGAGGCAGATCGCCATGAAAGCATGGCCCGATTCATGCCAGGCCGTCAGTTCATCCATGCCGCCAGGTCTCCTCAGCTGCTGGCACTGCGGTAACTCCGCAGCGACAGGTCGAACACCGAGCGGCACACCAGCAGAGAGACAACCGCAGCCGCGGGCAGAACGAACGTCAGCCAGCCGGGAACCAGGATTTTCCCCAGCAGCACGCGGGCCGGTACCGTCACCACCAGCAGAATGGGAATGACGTAGGAAAAGGCGAACATCAGCACTTCGCCCGTGGGAGAGCCACTGTAGATGCTGCGGGGATACCGGGCAAATACGGTGATATAGAACCAGAAATCATACAGCCCCTGATTCCGCCCGAACCAGATACTGGAACTGGCCAGAATGATCATCAGACTGTAGAAGAACACGACTCCCGCGGCGACATACATCAGAAACAGCGCGGCCTGAGTCAAAGTGACTGTATGGCCCGACTGCACCAGCGAATAACCCAGGAGGCCCAGAGCCAGCACCACCTGGTTCAACTGAGCCAGCTCGACCTTCTCAAACGAGATGAGAAACTGCGTATCGATTGGTTTGAGCAGCACGAAATCCAGATTCCCGGTCCGGATCAGCTCGCTGAAATTCGCGCAGTTCGGCATGAAGAACGTCTCCACGATGGCGTTGATCAGCATGCCGGTCGCCATGAAGGCAAAGTATTCTTCGCGGCTCCAGTCGTTAATCGTGTTGACGCTGCGATAAATCAGTTCGAACAGTGTCAGCTGGGCGGCAAACCAGAAGGTCCGGGTCAATAGGGTGATGAGAAAGTTCCCGCGGAACGTCATCTCCCGCACGGCGGAATTCAGGAAGAAGGTCCAGAAGACCCGCAGGTAGTGCGCCCGGTGGTGCATTCTCTTCCGTTTCAGTCTGGCCGCATTCTGTCGGAAAAAACCGGGGTGCAGGGTGCCTGGCCCGGCTGCCGGGGAGAAGAACCGGCGGGCAGTCCGGTCTGTCTGCTGTTTGGTGCTGGTTCACTCCGTCAGAAACGGGCATTCTTCCTTCACCCTGTCAGCTGTCACCCCTGCGAACGGGATGAGACGGGTATCGGGTGAGACAGACTCTCCTCCGGCTGTCCGCTTTCGGGGAGGGCTTCGGCTCAGCTTTCCGCAAGTGCCGCACGGAACTGACGAACCCGCTCTACCCCAGGACCGGGAGAACGCGGACCGACCGCATGTTCCATCGGTTCGATTTTCAGGACGACAAACACGGGGCCCTCGGTCTTCAGCAGTTCCGGCAGGTCACGGCTCCAGTCAGCCAGCGAGTCGAATGTATGAACCTGCGAAAATCCGGCGGAGCGGGCCATGCCGGCATAATCCACATCGGTGCGGTCCTCGCGGGCCGGAGCGGAACCCGGTGTCGGCTGCTGCCCGGTCACTTCATACACACCGTTCTCGAACACCACCAGCATCAGGTTCTTCGGCGCAGCAGCGGTGATGCTGACCAGCACACCCAGGTTCATCAGCATCGAGCCATCGCCATTGCAGACGATCACTTTCTGCCGCGGCCTCGCAAGGGCCATACCCAGCCCCATGGCCGGAGCCTGCCCCATGCTGGAGGGGACCAGCACAAAATCGTGGGGATGCTGACTGAGCTTGACCCATTCCCGCGCGGCCCCCATGGTGGTGACCACGATTTCGCTGGTCCGCAGGTCGCTCAGCGCTTTGAGTGCAGCGGGCAGAGGCATGCGGTCCGCGGGAGCAGATGTCGTCATGGTGATCGGCTTCTCTATTGTGCATTCACAGTGCTGAAAGCGGCGGACGGAACAGCCCGGCAGGACAGTCTGCTGGCAGAGATCGCACGGAGGGCGAACTGCTTATTCTGCAGGGGGGAAACGTCAGGCCCGGCCTTCGGCAATC
>JAGQPV010000817.1 GCA_020426545.1 Planctomycetaceae bacterium | reverse complement strand
GGGACGTTTGGTAAATCGATGGCCCGGCTGCTGCCCGGAAGGATGCTCCCGACGCGGCGGGGGCGGCTCGTCCCTGGTGGACTCCCCTGGCTGCGGAAGCGGACCCGGTTGCTGGGGGGGAGATTGATGCGCGGGCGGGGAAGGCGGCTGCCGACTGGCTGATTGCGTCGGCGCATGCGGCCATGGCGGGAGAGATCGACGCGATTGTGACCGCGCCGTTGAACAAGGCCGCGCTGAAGGCGGGTGGAATCAATCATCCCGGGCACACGGAGATTCTGGCGGAAACCTGCGGCATCAGCCAGTTCGCGATGATGCTGTATTTACCCGCTGGCGATGTGGTGCAGTCTCCCCACGGCCTGGGGGTGGCCCATGTCACGTTACATACTTCGATTGCGAGCGTGCCCGGCCTGCTGAGCCAGGAGGCGATTGCCGGAAAGATTGCGCTGGTGCATGGCTTCCTGCAGCAGGTGGGCTGCCCTGCCCCACGGGTTGCCGTGTGTGCGCTGAATCCGCATGCCGGCGAACAGGGCCTGTTCGGCGATGAGGAAGCCCGCCTGATTGGCCCGGCCGTGGCGAGTGCCCGGCAGGCCGGGGTGAATGCCGACGGGCCGCACCCGGCCGATACGCTGCTCCGGCGGGCGGTTTCGGGCGAGTTCGACGGCGTGGTGGCGATGTACCACGACCAGGGGCATATCGCGCTGAAGCTGATTGCCTTCAACCGCGCAGTGAATGTGACTTTGGGGCTGCCCATCGTGCGGACCAGCCCCAGCCATGGAACGGCGTTCGATATTGCGTGGCAGGGCATTGCCGATTCGTCCGGTCTGCTGGAAGCCGCGCGGATTGCGGCCGCCCTGGCCGGCAGAAAACAGGCCGCCGCTGCTGAAACCGGGCTGGCCTGACTGAGGTGGCGGAAGCGTGGCCGTGAGCTGCGATTCCCGCTATCCTGCCCGTGCGGATTGAACGGGGACCAGTCCCTTTCTCTCCGGGCGGAGAGCGTACAGAACCAGTGAAAAACCAGGGCAGACCGGCGACGTCCCCACGGACTGACGCTGTCGTCCTTCCTCTTGAGCAAGGCCAGACAACCATGACGCTGCAGATCTGCGGGCGCAGCTACGAGAACGGCGAACCGTTGCGGGTGACGATTGAAAACCGGCGGATCACCCGGGTGGAACCGGCCTGGCCGACGGACGATTCATCTGCCTGGCCGTGGATTGCGCCGGGTATGTTCGATCTGCAGATTAACGGGCACGGCGGGACGTGGTTCAGCAAGGAATCGCTGACGGCCGACGATGTGATTTCGACTTTGGAGCCGCACTTCCAGTACGGCATCACCCGCATGTGCCCCACACTGGTGACGAATTCGTACGAGGCGCTGGCTGGCGGGTTCAATGCGATTCGCGAAGCCTGCGAACGGGAGGACTGGGTTGACCGCATGGTGCCCGGCTGCCATCTGGAGGGGCCGTATATTTCCCGCGAAGATGGACCGCGGGGCGCTCACCCGCTGTCGCAGGTGCGGGCGGCCGACTGGGACGAATTCCAGCGTCTGCAGGAGGCTTCGGGCAATCGCATCCGGCTGGTGACGCTGGCTCCGGAAGCCGGGAACGCGGTGGACTTCATTCGCCGGGCGGTCGAATCGGGCGTGGTGATTTCGATCGGCCATACGGGGGCGACTCCCGAACAGGTGCAGGATGCGGTGGCTGCCGGAGCGCAGCTGAGCACCCACCTGGGGAACGGTGCCCACGGGCAGATTCGCCGGCATCCGAATTACATCTGGGAGCAGCTGGGCACGACGGACCTGATGGCCAGCCTGATCACCGATGGCTTCCACCTGCCGCCGTCGGTGGTGCGTTCGATGATCGGTGCCAAGGGCGTGTTCCGCACCATCATCACCTGCGATGCCTCCGGGCTGGCTGGCTGTCCTCCCGGAAAGTACCGCGAAGGCGAAATGGCCGTGGAGATTCTGGAGGACGGGCGGTTGGTGCTGGCCGGTCAGGATCAGCTGCTGGCCGGCAGTGGTGTCGAAACCGATACCTGCGTGGCGAAAGCCATCGAGTTCGCGGGCCTCAGCCTGCGGGAAGCGCTCGATATGGCGGGCCGCAATCCCTCGCGGCTGCTGCGGTTCGAGGAGCCCCGCCTCCGCCGTGGTTCGCTGGCCGATGTGATTCTGTTCCACTGGGACGGCCCGGGCAGCCCGCTGGAGATGGTGGCGACGGTGGCTCAGGGAGACCTGCGGTACGGCGAGATTCCGGAACTGGCTCTGGCCTGAATCGGGCTGCTTCTCGTGGACCGAAGATACGGGCGGGATGTGATGTTCTTCTTCCTCTCCCCGGCGGGGAGAGGATTGA
>JAGQPV010000816.1 GCA_020426545.1 Planctomycetaceae bacterium | reverse complement strand
CGAGATGCTGCGCAAATCTGTCCGCGGATTTACACTGATTGAGCTGCTGGTCGTCATCGCAATTATCGCCATTCTGATTGCTCTGCTGCTGCCGGCCGTGCAGCAGGCCCGGGAGGCTGCCCGCCGCACGCAGTGCCGTAACAACCTCAAACAGCTGGGCCTGGCCCTGCATAACTACCACGACTCATTCGGCGGCTTCCCGGCAGGACGGTACCGGACCGCCGGCCAGGATTATCTGGGGCACAGCACGCAGACGCTGATTCTGCCCTATATCGATCAGGGGCCGCTGTATAATTCGATGAACCTGTCGACTTCTTTTAATGTCGCACCCAACTTCCCGACGGCCGGGCTGAACGTGCTGCCAGCCTTCCTCTGCCCCTCAAATCCGGTGACAGAGTTCCTGAACTGGACAAGCGCCACTCCGGATGGAGACAGCGCTCCCACGCACTACACCGGGATTTCTGACAGTGGTACTGGTCGTCGCGGTTCACTCAGCATGGTGGTCTTATCCGGAAATGGACTGTTCTTTCATAACTCGTCGATTCAGATCAGAGACATCAAGGACGGTACCAGCAACACTCTGGCCTTCTGTGAAATCATCAGCAACGGACCGGGGACTTTTTCCGGGGCAGCCTGGATGTGCTATGGCGACGGAATGGGTACGGCTGCCGGCATTAATGCCGCCTGGCAGTCCACCACAGGCGGCACTTTTCCTCTCGCACAGAACCACTATGATGGAAATGCCTTCACCGGCCCGGCCAGTTATCACGAGGGAGGTTCGCATTTCCTGATGGCCGATGGTGCGGTGCGGTTCCTCTCGGAGAACATGAGCCAGGTGACTTTAACATCCTTGACAACACGTGCCGGCAATGAGGTCGTAGGGGAGTTTTAAGCTGACTGGCAGACCTGTCGGCACCCGCTTATTCACCCGCATACCGATGAATCTGACCGATGGATTTCGCACCATGTATCAAGTGCTGAAAGTTGCTGTGGTCACGGCCCTGCTGACAGGCTGTGGAGGTGCTTCCGGGCCGGAACAGGTCCTCGTCAGCGGGAAAGTCACCTGGCAGGGCGAACCGGTCGAGGATGGTGTCATCCGCTTTCTGCCCGCGGAAGGCAGCGATACACCAACGAAATCGGCGGTCGTTCAGAAGGGGCAGTATGAGGCCAGCGGCCGCGGAGCGCTGGTACCGGGCACTTACCGGGTCGAAATCACCGCGTTTACCGGCGGGCCAGCCGGCCCTTCGCTGCCCGTCAGTGACCCGGAATCGGCAAAGCGGGAGCAGGAAGCACAGACCCGGAAGCAGATTCTGCCGGAGAAGTACAACGCGAAGTCCGAGATTGAACCCTTCGTCGTCCCCTCAGGCGCCGGGGAGATCGAGAAGAACTTCGAACTGGAATAGACGCCCGCAATCAGGGTGGCCGGCCTGCCCGGTACCGGGCCGAGGCAGTTTCGTCGGTGCAGCCCAGCCCGGCGGATGGAGCTTCCGGCGGGAAGGGAAATCCGGCCTGACCGGCGGGCTCAGTCTTCGCTGCCGACCAGCGTCAGCGCTTCTTCCCGCGTGCCGCTGCAGGACCACAGTTTGAACAGCCCCATTTTGCGGAGGATGTCATCCATCTTCTCCGAAACACAGCAGAATGTGGCTCGCCCGCCGTCTTCGGTCACCTGCCGGGCCATGCGGACCATGGCCCCGATCAGCACGGAGTTCGCATAGTCGATCCGCGCGAGGTCCAGCACCAGATGCCGGAACTCAGGAGCTTCCAGTTCCCGGACGACGGCGTTCGATTCCAGGTGCACATCCTGGTAGCGGTAGGATGACTTTGCCGCAACTGGAAACACGACGAGCGCCGGTTCAGCCGGGATGGTTTCGAAGACTTTCCGCGGTGGCGCCATAATGCTGATGTCTCCTCGTCATCCCCCGCTGAGGCCGGGAGCTGCCTGACTGGTTGCAGTAGAATCACAGACCCAGCCGGATCCTGAAACGAGTTACTGACAACGGACTGCGAAAAGTATCTGGCCGACTGCGGACGAAGCACCGGTACAAACTCTGGTCTCTTCCCGTCCGGGCGTATTCCAACTGCCAGCTGTTCGCTGCCTGCCTGAAACCGCCCGCGCATTGCTGTCCGTCCCACCTGCTGAGAACATTTCAGCGGACCGGCCCCGCCCCACCAATCGCCGCGGGGCTGTTGCCTGTCCTGCCGGCTCAACAGCCGGCCTGCCGGTCGATTTCACCCCGCCCGTCGGCCTGATGCCCTGAAGGCGAGATGGTGCCTAAACCAGCGGGCTGACTTTGTGGGTGAAGGGGAGCGATGCAGCCGAAAACCGCCACAACTGGCTTCTGCAAGTGTC
>JAGQPV010000815.1 GCA_020426545.1 Planctomycetaceae bacterium | reverse complement strand
ACGATCGCCGTGCTCGGCATGGTGGTGGGCCTGTCCGAAGTGGCCCACAACGTCAACCAGGAACTGGAAGACGTGGGCTCGGCTTTCACCAGCCTCGATCAGAGCTGGGAGACCTGTGGCACCCGCGGTCACAAGGGCTGGAAATCGGGCAGCTGCTTCCACGACCGGGCCGACTTCTGCGATGGTCAGTTCGACATCAACGGCAGCTACTGAGCCGGCGGCTGAGTTCGAACAGCCACCAGCGGCCGATCCCTCGACGGGAAGCCGGACCGGAAAAGCCAGTTGAAGGGCTGAGGTCCTGGTTCAGGAGGCGGTGTCTGGCTCCAGCCGTTCGCCATACTGCCGGTCGATCCAGTTCCGGTATTCGCCCGAGCGGATCCCGTCAATCCAGTCCTGGTGCGAGCGATACCAGTCAATCGTTTCCCGCAGCCCCTGCTCGAAGGTGACCTGCGGCGACCAGTCCAGCTCGGTACGTGCCCGGCTGAAGTCGATCGCATAACGGTGATCGTGCCCCGGCCGATCGGCCACGAACTGGATCAGGCTTTCCGGCCGATCAAGCAACTGCAGCAGCAGCTTCGTCAGTTCGAGATTCTGGACCTCCGCTGCTCCGCCGAAGTTGTACACCCGCCCCGGCTGCCCGCTGGCCAGCACCGCATCGATCCCACGGCAGTGGTCAGTAACGTGAATCCAGTCCCGCACATTCTTCCCGGTGCCGTATACCGGCAGCCGCTCGTGATCGAGTGCCCGGGAAATGAACAGCGGAATCAGCTTTTCCGGGAACTGGTACGGCCCGTAATTGTTGGAGCAGCGGGTAATCATCCCCGGGAAATCGAATGTGCGGCAGTAGCTCTGTACGAGCATGTCGGCCGCCGCCTTCGATGCCGAATACGGGCTGCTCGGATCGAGCGGTGTGTCCTCCACAAACCACCCCTCATCGCCCAGGCTGCCGTAGACTTCATCGGTTGAGACCTGCACAAAGCGGGAAACTCCGCTGTGACGACAGGCATCCAGCAGCACCTGCGTTCCCACGATGTTCGTCCGGATGAACGGGCCGGAATCTGCAATGCTGCGGTCGACGTGGCTTTCCGCGGCGAAATGGACCACGGCCGTCTCATCGCCGGGCAGATCTTCGAGGACCGCATCCACCGCGGGACGGTCGCAGATATCGACCCGATGGAAGCTGTACCGCGGGCTGTCGGCCACATCTTTCAGATTCAGCGGATTGCCGGCGTAGGTCAGCAGGTCGAGATTGATGATCTGCCGGTCGGGATACTCCGCCAGCTGCTGCCGGACGAAGTTGGAGCCGATGAAACCGCATCCTCCAGTGACCACGACGTGCTTCATCGGATTCTCCTTCTGTTTCCCTGCTCAATGCAGGGCTCCCTCAATGAGACGCGCTGGATCCCGGCGGCAGCTGCAGCGGTCTGCTGTTTGCGTTCTCCCGGCTCCGGCCAGTGGGGCGTTGCCCGGGAGTAGTGCTGTTGTGGTGCTCGGTTGACTCTGCGGGCATCTTAGCGGCTGGAAACCGGGCCGCCCAGCGGAGCGCGAATAGACTCCGCGGCACGGAGGTCCCTGCAGTCTCCGGGGGGCTGGTGCCTGTGCCGGCAGACCGGGCGCGGTGCTGCGGAAGGCCGTTAATTCTGCCGGCCGCGAACGGTCCCGCCTGGTGAACTGGACAATTGCATGTCGGAATCTGTCCTGTTACGCTCATGTTTACAGGAATGTCTGTCAGCAGTCTGCTGAGAAATTCGGCTGGTGCTTCGCTCCATGCACGCTGCCGTACTGTGCGTCTCACCATTGGAATCGCATTTTCCGCAGAATGTCGGCAGCAGAAATTCAACAGGCCCGGAGCCGCCACCGCTCTGCTGCGGGCCAGCAGCGGTGATTTCTCCCCCCCGCATTTCCTGATCGCGATTTTCAGTGCACGGGAAGTGTCTGGATTAACAGGGCTGTCCACGGATCCCTCCGGTTGACAGGAGATAAGAATGGCTGGCATTCGGGCAACGGGAGAAGCTCCCGCTCAGCTCTCCACCCCGCGCGCGGGACGTAAATCCCGGAGCGAAGGGTTTACCCTGATCGAGCTGCTGGTGGTCATGGCCATCATTGCGGTGCTCATCTCACTGCTGCTGCCCGCCATTCAGGCGGCGCGGGAACGGGCTCGGCAGACCCAGTGCCTGAACAATCTGAAACAGCTGGCGCTGGCCTGCAACAATTACGAAAGCCAGCACCGCTGCTTCCCCTCCGGCTACATTCGTGGATTCTACCTCGATGACGATGGGGAGCTGGTTCCGGATCCGCTGGTGAACCTGTTCGACCCGATCGGTTTTCCCGAAGTGGTGCGGGTGCCCATCG
>JAGQPV010000814.1 GCA_020426545.1 Planctomycetaceae bacterium | reverse complement strand
TCGTCCATCCTGCGGCAGTCGTTTCAGGATCGCAATGAAGACCAGACCGTTTCCGACTCACAACCCGGCCGATACCGACCCGGAGTTCACCGCCTTTCTCACGGAATTCGTCACCGGACAGCGGCTGGAGCGGATTAACGACGTGCTGGAGCTGCGGACCCGCTGGCTGACCGTGGTGCTGGATGATCTGTATCAGACGCACAATGCGAGTGCCTGCCTGCGCAGCTGCGAGAGTTTCGGCGTGCAGGACGTGCATATTGTGGAACGGCAGAACCCGCATGTGATTGCCCGAGACATTGATGCAGGAGCCTCCCGCTGGCTGACGCTGCACCGGCACCGGGGAGAGGCCGCCAGTTCCGAGCAGTACCTGCGGCAGCTGCGGCGAAGCGGCTACCAGATTGTGGCCACGGGATTTTCAGAGGCTGCCGTTTCCCCCACTGAACTCAACCTGGACCGACCGACCGCCATCCTGTTCGGCAATGAGATGCACGGCCTGCGGGAGGAAGTTCTGGAACAGGCGGACTGCCTGCTGCAGATTCCGATGACCGGCTTCACCCGCAGCTTTAATGTTTCGGTCGCCTGTGCTCTGGTGCTGCACTCGCTGACGGAACGGCTGAGAACCCTCGACGTTCAATGGCAGCTGACCGACGCCGAGAAGCAGCAGTTGCGGGCCGAATGGATTCGCAGAACCATCGGCCACCGGCTGGAACCGCTTCGCCGCCGGTTCGACGCCGACCAGACGGCATCACTCGACGAGGACTGAACACCTGCCCGGAAAGATGCCCTGTTGTAAAGGGAGCGAAGGCAGGAAGAGTAATCTCAGGTCTGGTGTCGGTGTGTGCCACTGTGCCTGAACTGCTCAAGCTGAGTTAAGAATCGGACAGAAACGGACCTGATAGTCCTGGCGATTTCTGCAACAGGTAAGAAGTCAGGCACAGCCTGGCCTGCAAGACTACAGGTTATTCACCGTTGTCTTGCTGTTTGAGTTCTGCGGCCATCTGCTCGAAGACGCTGTTCCAGTCGTCTCGCTTCATCTGGCGGAACAGTCGCATGGAGGGGTACCACGGGCTGTTGGTTCGTTCGAGCAGCCAGCGCCATTCTGGCACCCGGGATAATGCCACCCAGACCGGCACGCCCAGGGCCCCGGCCAGGTGGGCCACGGCACTGTCGGAACAAATCACGAGGTCCAGGCTCTGCATCAGGGCGGCTGTGTCCTGGAAGGCACCGGTTTGCTGATCAAAGGTTTCCGGCGGCGTGACCAGATCGACTGTTCCCGCAGCTGCCGGAATCTGATCGGTTCCGGGGCCCAGCTGCAGGCTGACCAGCTGCACGCCGGGCACATCCGTCAGCGGAGCGAAGGCCGCCAGGGGGATGGACCGTTCGCGGTCCCGGCGGTAGCCGGGTGCTCCCTGCCAGGCGATGCCGACGCGGCAGCGGGCTTCCGGTGTCTGTTCCCGCAGCCATGTGGACCAGCCGGCCTGAAGCTCGGGATCGGCAGCCAGCCAGTGCGGCCGCTGCGGAATGGTACTCAGCGAAATACCCAGCAGACCGGGAATACTTAACAGGGGCGTCCAGCAGTCAACCGGCGGCAGGGGCTGGCCCGGAGCAATCAGTTCGATCGGCTGCCCGGTAGAAGTCAGCGTGCTCAGCAGAGGATGCAGCCGCTCGGCGCAACGGAACAGCACCCGCGCGCCACGGGCCGCCAGCCCGCACAGAAACCGGCTGAACTGAATCGTGTCGCCCAGGCCCTGTTCGGCCACCACCAGCAGAGTTTTCCCATCCAGCGGGCTGCCATCCCACCGGGGTTCGCCAAAGCGGGCCACCTCGGCTTCACCCATGTCGAACCGTCGTTCGTAACCGGCCCAACCAGCGGCCAGGTCGCCGGCCAGCATCCGGGTGACCGCCAGATTGAACTCAGCCAGCGGAAAATCCGGGCGAAGGGCCACCGCCCGCTGAAAGGCATCGATCGCCTCGGCCACGCGGCCCTGTCCGCGCAGGGCCAGCCCCAGATGGTTCCAGGCTTCGGGCAGATCGGACTTGCTCTCCACAGCCAGACCGGCAGCCTGCTCCGCTTCTTCATACCGGCCCAGTTTCTCTGCCACGAAGCTCAGATTACTGAGCAGCTGGTACTGAGCAGGAAACCGGCTGACAGCCTCCAGCAGGATTTCCGCTGCCTCCTCATACTGCTCCAGCCGGGCCAGCACGCTGCCCAGCCGCGCCCCGGGATCTTCTTCCGCCGTGGCAGCCGGGTCAGGCAGGTCCCGGGCCGCCCGCAGATGGAACACGGCCGCATCCCATTGTTCCATGCGACACAGCACATCCGCCAGAGTCACCCGGGCAGGGCGATCGTTCG
>JAGQPV010000813.1 GCA_020426545.1 Planctomycetaceae bacterium | reverse complement strand
CCACTGCTCCCGTCAGTCGGCGGCCCCCACCAGCGTCTGGCCCTGAGCCAGGTCCTGCCACTGCTCCATCGTCAGCAGTACATCGCGGGCCTGCGAGCCATTGTAGTCGCCCACAATCCCGTCTTCGGCCATGTAGTCGATCAGCCGGGCACCGCGTCCATAACCGACTCCCAGTGCACGCTGCAGCAGCGAGACGGAACCCCGTCCCTCGCGAATGACGACTTCCACCGCCTGCTCGTACAGTTCGTCCCGCTGGCGGGAAACATCCACGCCCGCTCCACCGGCAGCGGCCGCCTGAGCCCCCACCTGGGCCAGTTCGTTCGAGTACTGCGTGCCATAGTCGCCATAGAAGTCGATCACGCGGTTGACTTCCTCATCGCTGACGAACGCCCCCTGGGCCCGGCAGATGTTGCTCGTGCCCGGAGCCAGATACAGCATGTCGCCGTTGCCCAGCAGCCGCTCGGCTCCCATTTCATCCAGCACCACGCGGCTGTCCGTCCGGCTGGCCACCTGGAACGAAACCCGGGCCGGCAGGTTCGATTTAATCAGGCCGGTCAGCACATCAACGGTCGGCTTCTGCGTCGCCAGCACCAGGTGAATTCCCACAGCCCGTGACTTCTGTGCCAGCCGGATAATATGCGCCTCCACATCCTTGCCGGAGGTCATCATCATGTCGGCCATTTCGTCGGCAATAATCACGATGTAAGGCATCCGCTCGGGAATCTGTTCGGCCTCCAGCATCCGTTCGGGATCTTCCGCATCAATTCCCAGCCGGTTCAGCACTTCCTCTTTGCCAAGCTTGTTATAGCTGTCCAGGTGCCGCACCCCGCAGCGGGCCAGCAGGTCATAACGTTCTTCCATCTTGTCGACGGCCCAGGCCAGCACGGCTTCGGCCTTCTTCATATCGGTGATGACCGGATGCATCAGATGGGGCACCCGCATATAAGGGCTGAGCTCGACCATCTTCGGGTCGATCATCAGCATCCGCACTTCATCGGGCGTGCGGGTCATCAGCAGAGACAGAATCAGCGCGTTGAGGCACACACTCTTACCGGTACCGGTCCGACCGGCAATCAGCAGGTGCGGCATGCGGGCCAGGTCCAGCATCAGCGGATGACCACTGACG
The DNA here is from genome assembly GCA_020426545.1 of Planctomycetaceae bacterium. Taxonomy (GTDB): domain Bacteria; phylum Planctomycetota; class Planctomycetia; order Planctomycetales; family Planctomycetaceae; genus JAGQPV01. The sequence continues at coordinate 1,232 of JAGQPV010000813.1, read as the reverse complement.
TCCTTGCCCACAAAAATGGGCAGACTCATCTTCGCGGTCTGCTCTCCGCAGACTTCAATCAGCTCCCGCAGGCGGACCATCACCCGGGTATCGTTGGGCACTTCCACACCCACCGTGTTCTTGCCCGGAATCGGTGCCACCACCCGCACGGCGGGTACCCGCAGCGCAATCGCCAGGTCGTCCGCCAGCGACGTGATTTTCGACAGCCGCAGCCCGGCCTCCAGTTCCAGCTCGAACTGCGTCACCACCGGACCGGTATCAATCTCAGAGACATGCACATTCAGGCCGAAGTTCTGGAAGGCTTCCTCTAAGGTGGCAGCGGCAATCCGGGCCCGTTCGGCCAGTTCCTCATACGGGAAGTCCTCCGGCGGTTCCAGCAGATCCACATCCGGCAGGACAAAGGCCGTATTCGCGGCCGGCTCCCGACTGACCATTCTCTGCCGGGCCAGGCTGGCCCCCACCGGCGGGTTCACATGGAACGTCCGCGGCTCGACCACCACCGGTGGCAGCACAACGGGAGCATCCTCTTCGTCCGGGCCCTCGCCAGTCAGCTCCGCGTCGCTGTCTTCTCCCGGCATATGCACCGACAGCTGCCGAACCACATCGCCCGGCGCTTCGTCCTCTTCTTCTTCGTCACTTCCGTCGACTTCACCCGTCAGACTGATCACACCCGGATCCTGATCAGCCTGCTCCGCGGCCCGTGCGGCCGCCTGCTCGGCTGCCAGCAGACGCTTCGCCTTACGACGTTTCCGCAGACGCAGCACGAAGATCAGCGGGAAGAACAGCAGTCGGAACACCCGCCGGAAGATGCGGAATTCGTTCCACAGCATCATCCCCGCCAGAAAGGTACTCACGATCAGAATCGTCGTGCCGGCGGAGGAAAACGAAGGGGCCAGCAGCATGAGCACCGCGCTGCCTGTATAGCCGCCGCTGCCGGTACCGGCTCCGCCATCCAGTTCCGGCAGAACCTTCTGCAGCCCTGTGCACAGCGCCACCAGAGACAGTCCCCAGCCCGACATCCGCCAGAAGGCATCGTGCCAGCTGCGGCGGGAAAACAGCCGCATATCCGTCACCACCAGGGCATACAGCACAAACCAGCTGCCGTGCCCCAGCGCCACCCGCAGCGCGTGGGCCAGCTGCGCACCGGCTTCTCCGCACAGATTGCGGGTCTCTTTCACAGGAGGCCAGGTCATCGCCGCCGGCGGATCGGCCGGATGAAAACTCACCAGACT
>JAGQPV010000812.1 GCA_020426545.1 Planctomycetaceae bacterium | reverse complement strand
TCTGCTGGTTCCGGGCCGGGCGAGACCGCCGGAGGCACAATCTCAGCCGGGCCTTCTGACGTCTGCTGTCCCGGCTGGGCGGGATCCTGCACGGCGACCGAAATGCCATTCCGGGACGCGTCGCCCGGACCGAAATAGTGGTCAGCAAAGGTGATCGTCACAACGGCTGCGGCGGCGGACAGTGCGCTCACCAGCAGCGGATGGCTCCACCACCCGGTCTGCGGCCTTCGCGGTGCAGCGGCTGCCTGACGAACCTGCGGAGGCTGCGGGCTGGCCACAACCGGGCGGGTGGCCTGGGCCTGGTGGTTGTTCTCCGGCTGGCTGGCAGCGGCTGTGGAGCTGTCCCCGGTGGCGGAGTGATGGTCCTCACCCGTGGGCGACGGAGGGAATCGGTCGTCCGTGTGGTCGATGTTGGTGGCCACGGCACGGTCCAGCTGCGACTGCAGCCGATCCCAGCCACTGGTTACCAGGTGCCTGATTTCCATCGAGGGCTGGCGGGCTTCCCAGTAGCCGCCGCCTTCGAGGCAGATCAGCTCCTGCAGAGGCAGGAGAAGCTTCGGGTCACGCAGCAGGCCCTGCAGCAGCGGCAGAGGCAGGCTCTGGAGTCCATCAGTCAGGACGCTGTCCAGATGAGGGCCCAGCAGATCTTCCAGAGTCTGCTGACGGGCCGGGGTGCCATGGACCGCGCTCAACTCGGCGATGGTGCTGGCCAGGTTGAGGCCCAGCAGCTGCTGCTCCAGCCAGCGGCCGAGAGCGGCCGGCTCCTGCGGTATGTCCAGCGTGTGCAGAGTCGTCATTCCAGTGCTCGTTTCACACAGTTCGACAACTGGACTTTTGCCTGGTGGAACAGTTTATGTGCCCGGGCGGATGCCAGATCGAGTCGTTCACAGAGAGTGTCATAATCCTCGCCGCCCAGACGGGCGCGAACCAGGGTGGCGCTCAGCTCATCCAGTTTGCGGAGGCAGCCTTCCAGGGCCTGCATCCGTTCGGATTCCACCAGCGCCTCATCGGGGCGGGTTGTACGGGGATCGTCGAACCGAGCCTCATCTTCCAGCTGATCAGTCGTCCGGCGGCGGCTGCGATCGATGATGTAGTTCCGGGCAATCTGGTGCAGCCACGCCCGGAAGTTTCCACCGGAGAAGCGGCCAGGCAGATGCTGCCAGACACGTTCCCAGACGGCCTGATGGACATCATCGACATCGCTGCGACGGACGCGGCCCGCCAGAAATGCCAGCAGTTTTCCCGAGTGTCGCGCATAAAGCACCTCAAACTGCTGCTGCGCCGCCTGCCACTGAGACTCGGAGTTTTCCCGGGTCGCAATCACAGCCGCCAGCTGTTCGTCGGTCGGTTCGGTTCTGGGTGACACACTGGACATGCTGCTCAGTGTGAGTCAACCCGTTACAGGGGTCAAGGATTCCATCAATTGACGTGCTGACTGGTTCCGGATTCCGCAGACTCCCGCCCGTTGTCAGCCGGAGGGCGGAACGCGGTTCTCTCCCGGTCTTTTCACCACCGGGAGCAGAATCTCCGGGGTGGCCCATGAGACAGCTGGCAACCAGACCGGCCGGCCGTTTCCCTGTGGAAATCGGCATCAGGACCAGCCTGCCAGGGGCTGCGGTACAGCTCCCGGCGGGCCGCGGACGGAGTCGTCGCCGTGATTGTCTCCTGAGGAAAGAACGGCGATTGCCGGGTATCTTCCACGGGGTTTTTCTGATTCAAGACCGGGTTCTCAGAAATGAACCCGCTTTCCTGCAACTGTCGTTCTGTACCGTCCAGCAGCTCGGTCAGCCGTTCCGCATGGAGGGTTCCAGCCAGCAGCAGCAGGGCGGCTACTGTCAGAACGTCAATGCTGAAAGGGAGTTGCTTCATTGGACAGGCCTGAAGTGTTTTGCGGGAGAAGTGTCTCTGGCCATGTAAACGCAGCAGCAGGGCTGGTCTTCCCGGCAATCTTCCAGAAAAACCTGGAAAATTTCTGTCCGGTCGGTCGGGCTGGCCGGTATCTGCCTGGTTGGGGCTTCCAGGCGACGTCTGGTTCCGGCCACGGTCTGGTTTCCGGAAGGCAGCCCGAACACCCGCGCGCAGCAGAAAACCGTCCGCAGGGGCGAACCCCACGGACGGTTGAACGGTGGTGAATAATAAACGGGCCTGGCTGCCGGCTGTCCGCCGGGCGGGAACGTCAGACCTTGCCGAAGATCGTTTTCCCGGTGGAGAGCAGATCGTCGCAGGCGGCCGACATCCGCTGGGCGGTCTGTTTTTCGGCCGCGGCGAGGTAGCTGCGGGGATCGTAGGTCTTCTTGTTGCCGATCTCCCCGTCGATCTTCAGCACAACATCGTAATTCTTCATGATGTGATCCACGAT
>JAGQPV010000811.1 GCA_020426545.1 Planctomycetaceae bacterium | reverse complement strand
GGCCAGGGGGGTATCCAGTGGTATGCGGAGGTCCGCCGTACGGCGGAGGGTATCGCGGCGGCCGATGTTCTCAATTTCGCTGTCCGCCATCTGGTCGTTGGGAATGGCGATGAGATGGCTGGTCAGAAAGCTGCGAATCCTGGTTGACCTCAGGCCGATTTCTTCGACATAGCCATCGTGCCCCTTCACCCGGATGCGCTCTCCTTCGCGAAACGGCTTATCGAGCATGATCGTCAGCGTGCCGAATAATCCTTTCAGCATGCTCTGCCCGGCCAGAGCGACAGCCAGCCCGCCGACGCCTGCACTGGCCAGTAATGTCGTCAGCGGAATTCCCAGGTAGTGGCCGCCTTCCAGCAGCACCAGCACGGCGGCGCCTGCTCCCACGAAGCGGCCCAGAATCCGGATGAGCTGGCCATCGAGGGAATTGCGTTCGACCGTGCTGGAATGGGCGGCAATAAGCTCCGCCAGACGGACGCAGACGCCGAACACAACCACGACCAGAGCCAGCAGCAGAGTCACGTTGGCCAGAAAGATAATGACGTACAGAGGCTGGCCGCGAATGGACAGGACGCTGTGGACGAAATATCTGAAGGCCAGCGGCACAAGCAAAGCTGCCAGCGGAGGCAGAATGGCGGCCAGCTGGCCCAGCCGCCCTGCTGTCGGCCCCTGGGGGCGGTTTCTCCAGCCGGAGCGAAAGCCAAGGTACATCAGACCCGCACAGAGCGGGACTGCCAGGAGGACCGCCAGCCATTGCCAGAGGGCCATGCCGAGGTGTCGATTCAGAAAGGAAGCAGGCAGCCGTTCGACAATGGCAGCCATGACCGGCGAGGAGGGAGTGGACAGCCACCAGTTGTAGAATCCGGCGGTAACTCCGGGGCCATCGGTGCGGTAAGGGTGAAGGCGGATCTGATTGTAGATCTCCGGGGCGCGGCTGACAGTCGTGGTGGTAAACAGCCAGGCTCCTTCCCGTGGTCCCTCCTGCATCCGGCCGATTACCAGGCGGGTGCCGGGAATCTGCCAGTGAGTCAGCTTGACGGCTCCGTTATCCGTTCGCTGCAGAGACTCCGCTCCGGGAATTTCCTCAACCGGGGGAATCGAGACGCGGTCGAGGATCTCCTTGATGCAGACTGCCGCTTCGCGGGTGCGGTACTCACGGGAAAACTCGGGCAGTTCACTGTCATCGAGGCAACTGACAATCTGCTGGATCAGCGGCTGCACCTGAGGGGCTGAATGATTGAGTGAGTTCTCATCGTGTATCATTCCATACAGCTCGTTCATCGAGCTGACAAACAGGGCCAGTGTGCTCCGCGGGCTGGACGTGTCGGCTGAGAGCTGTGGCTTCCGCTGCGTGGCCGTGAGGAACAGTTGGCGGAAGTTTCTGGTGACGGCCGGTGGAACCGTGCGATAAGGCAGTTCTCGGGCCACCGCATAAAATGACGCGGCCCGTCGGATCGTCTCGGCCGAGAAGCGAAACTCTCCCTGCCAGGGACCACTTTGCAGGCGGACAATCCGCAGTCGCGTGCCGGGCACTCTCCAGCTGTCGGGGCTGGCTGCGGGATCCGGCAGATCGTCCGTCGCCGGCAGCGGGATGCGGTCCAGTACTTCGCGCAGATAGACGGCAGCTTCCAGACCGGTCGTCTCCCGCAGTTCATTCGGCAACTCGCTCAGGTCGAGGCAGTCCATCAGCCGTTCGGTAACTGGCAGGAGGCCTTTTCTGTCGGCAGACAGGTCAGCACGTTCCAGCAGCAGGGCGTGCAGTTGCTCACTGGCTGCCAGAAAACTGTGCAGGGTGGCCCGCACGCCTGACGTATCTGATGGGGCTAAAGGTGAGCTGGTCTGCTGGATATCGGCCTGGGCGGCAACAGGAAGTGGAGCGGACAACAGAGCCAGTAGCAGCACAGCCAGCCGGGTCATCCAGTCGCCTCCACTTCCGGGGTATTGCCGTCGACTCTGGCAGCCTGACCGGCTGCTGGTTCACGATTGTCCCGCAAGCGAGGTTGCGAGGCAACGCTCCGCTGAATGTTGGGAAAACCCCTGCCAGCATACCGTCGGCGAGGAAGCGAAGAGGCCCTGATGCAGCGGGCCATCGCTCCAGTCAGACGGCAGGACCGACAGGCAGCGGGCGCGGGGCGGGATGGCCGGCATTCCGAGTCGCACCGCGGTTAGTTCCCTTTGTCGGCCTTCCGCAGTTGCTGATCGGGTTTCGACCAGCGAACGCGGGCGATCCACAGGGCACCGGTTGCTCCCCGCTGCCGCGCGGAGTCGTCCCAGATGCCTTCGTTGACCGTGACCCATGCTTCGCCAGCTGTGATGGAGGCGGCTCCGAAATTGCCCAGCGTCGCACCGCGCTCGGGTATCAG
>JAGQPV010000810.1 GCA_020426545.1 Planctomycetaceae bacterium | reverse complement strand
CCATAGCTGCCGGGTGCCATGTCCATCGCCGCGAAGCGGGATGGGCATGTGCGTGAAGCGAGGGTGGACAGCAACCAGGCCCGCACCCGCGCGGGCCTGCCACACCGGGCAATGTTCCCTCCACTCTCAACGCCCGCTCAGGCGGGAATCACCCGTTCGGCATTCTTGCGGAAGACCTTGGCCGCCACTTCCTCCGGCAGTTCCAGCGTCTTCTCGAACAGCTCGAACTGCGGCACGCCCTGGCCGGGTTCGAGGTAATCCGTGCCGAACATGATCCGGTCCTGCCGGCGAATGAGGAACTCGCGACCGAATTCCAGATCCCGGCTGATCGCATTCGCGCCCGAACCGGCCGACAGATCGCCAAAGATGTTGGGGTACTTCTCCATCAGCCGGTCGATGGCTCCGCCCGGGGTCACCTCCCCTTTGGGATAACCGCCCAGGTGGGCCTTCGTCTTCACGTCGCCGGAAATCGAAGCCCACCACCCCGGCCCGTGGCCGATGAAATTCAGCTTGGGGAAACTGCGAATGGCGTTCTCCAGCCGCACCAGGCCGGGCTCGTCCTTCCCGCGAATCGTGTCGATGTGGAACAGCAGCGGAATGCCCACGTTCTCGCAGGCTTCGTACACCCGCATCATCAGCGGATCATCAAACTCCAGACCCACCTTGTGCTCGCCAAAGCCCCGCGCGCCCTGGTCCACATACTTCTGAATCACCTCGGTGAAGCCCTTCACCGCACCGCTGATATTCGCCCGCGGGTCGATGCAGCAGAAGGCGATCAGCCGATCGGGGTGCTGCTTGGCCGCATGAATGGCCCGGTCGGGCAGCTGCAGGTAGGTGGTCGATTCCGGAGAGACCAGCGGCAGGATGACGGCCTTTTCGATCTGGTGCTCGTCCATCCATTTCAGCAGGTCATCGACCGTCAGCTCTTTGTTGCGGTTGGTATACGTGCCGATGTGCGTATGCACGTCGATGTATTTCCCCGGCTTCCGAGCCGGCTTCTCGTCGGCATACAGGCCGGGCATGGTCATCATGCTCGACAGCAGGCTGGTTCCGGCAACGGCGGCGGTCCGGTGGAAATCACGTCGGCTGAGGCTCATGGTGTCTTCTTCCAGGTTGCTGTCAGATAGTGAATGAGGAGACGGCTTCGGTCGTCACGCGGGTTCCGGCTCGCTCGCGCATTCCGCCGAGGCACCCGCATCGCCCGTTGTTTCTTCCGCATCGAACAGGCCGGCCGGTCGGGGCCGTTCGGGCACACCGCCCAGGTTCCGGCAGGCAATCAGCTCGGCCACAATGCTGATGGCGATTTCCGGCACGGTCTGCGAACCAATGCTGTAGCCCAGCGGGGCATGCACCCGGGCCAGGGCGTCCCGGCTGATCCCCTCCCGCAGCAGGTCATCGAAGATCAGCCGGATTTTCCGTTTGCTGCCAATCATGCCCACATACCGGGCCGGTGTTTCCGCCAGATGGTACAGGGCTTCCTCGTCGTGGTTATGCCCGCGGGTCACAATCACGCAGAAGGTGTTTTCATCGATCTCCAGGCCACTGAGCGATGTGTCAATATCGCCCACCACCAGCCGCTGCGCCTGAGGGAACCGCTCCGGGTTGCAGTATTCCTCGCGGTCATCCACCACGTGAATATCGAAGTCGGCCTGGGCTGCCAGCTCGGCCACTTTCTGGCCCACGTGCCCGCCGCCCACAATCAGCAGCCGGCAGCGTTCCAGCCGCGGCAGGAAGGTCAGCCCGGCTTCAGCCCACGGGCGGGGCCTGGTCTTCAGCGATTTCAATCGGCCGGTGATGGCCTCCGGGACGCGTCCGCTCCCGCGGGTCGCCACCAGCTGGCCGGCATGATCAAACAGCAGCCGGTCGGCCGTCTCGACAGCCGGGCCGGAAGGATTCGCTTCGTCGGCCGGCTGCCCGTTGACCTTCTCCGCATCGACCACCACCACTTCGGTGCAGCCCCGGCCAGAAGCCGTCTGTTCGGCCAGCGACTGGTACCAGCCGAGGTCGTCTCCCGGACGCACCGGGTCCACCAGCATCTTCATCCGCCCGCCGCAGATCAGCCCGTCATCCCAGCCGTAATCGCGGTCAAGGTGGAACGTGAGAATTTCAGTGCTGCCCTGATCGATCAGCTGCAGGGCACGCCGTTTGACTTCCGCCTCCACGCAGCCCCCGCCCAGGGTGCCCGCCTGAGAACCATCGGAGAAGACGAGCATCATCGCGCCGGATTTCTGCGGCGTCGAACCACGGGTTTCGACCAGCATGGTCCAGGCGACGGAACCGCCGGACTGCACGGTGCGAAGAAGTTCTTCGGGAAGGCTGAGCATCGGCGGCGGGATCCTGGCGAGCGGAACTGATGAGCA
>JAGQPV010000809.1 GCA_020426545.1 Planctomycetaceae bacterium | reverse complement strand
AATTGCCATTGGGACAGTGCCGGCCCGCATGATTTATGACAAGGAACGGATTGTGGTGCAGGCGGGGAAACCGGTGGAATTCCGCTTCTCCAACTCCGACCACATGCCGCACAACTTTGCGATTGTGATGCCCGGTGCACTGGAGGAAGTCGGCCTGCTGGCCGAAGCCACCGCCCGCGATGCCGACGCGAAGGAGCGGCAGTACATTCCCCGCTCCGACCGGATTCTGCTGGCCAGCCGCCTGCTGGAACCCGGCCAGAGCCAGGCCCTCAGTTTTGAAGCACCGGCTGCCCCCGGCGTGTATCCGTATGTCTGCACGTTCCCCGGTCACTGGCGGAGAATGTTCGGCGCTCTGTATGTGGTGGAGAACCTGGCGGAATACCTGGCCTCGCCCGAGGACTACCTCGCACAGCATCCGCTGCCGCTGAAGGACGAACTGCTGAAGTTCACTTCCCGCAACACCGACTGGAAGTACGAGGACCTGGCCGAGCCGGTGAGTAAGCTGCACCACGGACGTTCGTTCGAGGTGGGTCGCACCCTGTTCCGGGTGGCCAGCTGTGTGGCCTGTCACAAACTGAACGGGGAAGGTCGCGAACTCGGACCGGACCTGACGAAGATCGACCCGAAGAAGCACACGAAGGATCACATCCTCCGTTCGCTGGTGGAGCCCTCAAAGGAAATCGCCGAGAAGTTCCAGTCGAACACATTCGTGCTCGACTCGGGCAAAGTGATTACCGGCATGGTCGTCGAGGAAACGGATGACCTGGTCAAAGTGCTGATCGACCCGCTGGCCAAAGCCGACCCGCTGGTGATATCCAAAGACGAGATTGACGAACGGGTGAAGTCGCCTGTCTCCATCATGCCGAAGGGTGTGCTCAACCGGCTGACCGAAGAAGAGATTCTCGACCTGGTGGCCTACATCCTCTCAAAGGGTGATAAGAAGCACATGCTGTTCCACGGCCACCACGACCATTGAACAGCCGGAAGTGGCTGACAGCTGAAAAGCCAACCGCACTCGCACAGAGAGCTCAAAATGAAATCACTGCTGTTCATGCTGCTGCTGACCTTGTCATTCGGGATGGTCTTTGCGGATTCCGCCAGGGCCGAGCCGCTGGTGCTGGAAGGCGGGGATGGCCCCGGTGCGGGGAAGCACATCGTGCTGATCAGCGGAGATGAGGAGTACCGCTCTGAGGAAGCCCTGCCGATGCTGGCCAAAATCCTCAGCCAGCGGCACGGCTTCAAGTGCACGGTTCTGTTCTCGGTCGATCCCGCGAAAGGCTACATCGACCCCAACAACCAGAGCAGCCTGCCGGGGCTGGAGGCGCTGAACAGTGCCGATCTGATGATCGTCTTCACCCGTTTCCGCACACCCTCGGCCGCAGCCATGAAGCCGTTCGAAGACTACCTGGCAGCGGGCAAGCCGGTCATCGGCCTGCGGACCGCCACGCATGGTTTTCGCGGTGACTGGAGTTACTTCGGCCCGCGGATTCTCGGTGAAACCTGGGTGGCCCATCACGGGGCACACAAACGCGAAGGCTGCCGGGGTGTGATTGAAGAGGCGAACGCCAGCCATCCCGTGCTGAACGGAGTCAAGGATGTGTTCGCTCCGTCCGACGTGTATACGGTGAAGAACCTGACCGACGAGGCCACCATTCTGCTGCGGGGCGCCGTGACCGAAACGCTCGACCCGGCTTCCAAACCGGTGGAGGGAAAGAAGAACAGCCCCATGATGCCGCTGGCCTGGCTGCGGGAATACTCGTCACCGCAGGGCGGCAAAGGCCAGGCCTTCTGCACCACCCTGGGGGCGGCTGTCGATCTGGTGAGCGACGACGCCCGCCGGCTGATTGTCAATGCGTCGTACCATCTGACGGGACTGGATGTGCCGAAAGCCGCGGACGTGAAACTGGTCGATCCGTACTATCCCAGCTTCTACGGCTTCATTCGCGACCCCGACTTCTGGAAGAACCGCAATCTGCATCCGGCGGACTTTGGCCTCGGTCATTCGCCGGTGGCAGTCGATCCGCCGGGCAGCCCCATCTGGCCCTTCCGCCAGACCGGCCCCGCCGAGTAGGGCGGCTGTTCTACTGGACTGCTAAACTTCACCGACCGAAGAGCATGCCCACACAAGCGTGGGCATGCCACACATGCCCCTTGACCATTTTCCGGGTGGCACGTCCCGGAGGAACGACGGGCGTGGTCTGCTCTTCGTAGGTCAGGCTGTGCCTGACGAATCTAACGGTATCGTCTTTGGATCCTCAATTGCCGGGTTTGGAGGACTTGAGCCCAGCCTGCGATTCTTCAGTAGGGCCGGTTGTACCGGCCATCCGAAGACAGAAAAGAGACTCACCGCGGAGGCCGCAGAGAA
>JAGQPV010000080.1 GCA_020426545.1 Planctomycetaceae bacterium | reverse complement strand
GCACCGAATATCAGGGAGTCCACCAGAAAACTGACTGCTTCGAAAAAAAATCTGGTGTTCACGGTGCAGCAATCAGCGCCCCACCGCACCGCCAGCAGTGCTTCATCCGCTGACCGCGACGGGCCTTTGTCCAACAGCCGGAACCTGGCACACACACCCTCGTTTTCTGTCGTTCGCCTGCTTATACTGCCGGAGTTCTCTGTTCACAGCGGAGATTCACTGCGTTATTTTTCAGTCAGCCGGGGTTCTTCCGGTCTGGTTGTTTCGGTCAGCAGACAGTTCCGGAAAGTTCTCCACGACGGGGAGCCTGCCGGAGCATGTCCTGCGAAAGGACAGGCCCGTCGCAATGTCCGGTTTCGATTCGCTCCGCGGGCAGTTTCTTATCGCCGGGCAGCGGCTCCGCGATGAGAACTTCTATCGAACCGTCGTGCTGATGGTCGAACACAGTTCGGAAGGGGCCATGGGGCTGGTGATCAATCGGCCCTCGGGAATTTCGGTTTCCAGCGCACTGTCAGAGCACTTCCAGCTGCCCGAAACCAGCGATGTAGTCTACGTGGGCGGCCCGGTCGAGCCTTCCGCCCTGTTCATTCTGCACAACACGCCCAGCCTCGACGAAACCGAAGCGGAGATCGTCCCCGGCCTGTATGTCGGCAGCAGCGCCCGCGTGTTCGAAACCGTGGTCCGTACCTCGGTGGAAGAAGAAGACAGCGAGCTGAAGTTCCGCATCTACTCTGGCTGTGCCGGCTGGTCGGCAGGCCAGCTGGAGCAGGAACTCGCCAACGGCGACTGGCTCCAGTGCCCCGCTTCCTGCGACATTGTGCTGCACGAGGATCCCTACCACTGCTGGGATGCCGCACTGCAGCAGGTTCGCGACCGCTTCACCGTCCTGCCCCGCTCTCCGGTCAATCCGGAACTCAACTGAGAGACGGCCCTCCGAGCCAAAAGTCATGTCGCACGTCATTCCATGCTGCAGTCACTCGGACGTTGCGGCCTGTCGGTGCTCGGCGCCCGTCAGATGAAACGGATTCTCCTCTACTGCCAGAGCATGCTGGGGTCCGGGCACTTTGTGCGCATGGCTCTGCTGGCCCGTGGACTGTCTGAGGAGCACGCCGTCGTGCTGATGGACGGAGGACGACCGGTTTCGAGCGAAATTTTCGCTCCTCGCGTCAGTCGGCTCGAACTGCCGCCCATCTGGAACTGTCAGGGGCAGGTTGTTCCCTTCGCTTCGTCAGCATCGCTGGCGGAGGTCATGTCTGCCCGCTTCCGGAGGCTGGAATCCGCCACCCGGGAACTTCCATGGGATGCGATTGTCGTCGAGCACTTTCCTTTCAGTAAATGGTTCCTGCGGGATGAGATCCTGCCATTGCTCCAGCTGGCCCGGCAGTTGAATCCTCAGGTTCAGATCATCGGCTCCGTTCGCGATCTGCTTCCCGTGGTGAACGAATCCATCAGTCCTCAGTCCCGGCGGGATCGAGTCGTGCGAGTTCTGGGTTCCCGCTTCCATGCCCTGCTGATTCATTCGGATCCCCAGTTTCTTGCACTCAATGGCCACCTGCCGTGGGTCTCGGACATCCGGATTCCCATGCATTATACGGGCTACATCAGCCGGTACGGGAAGCACACCAGCGACGCCGGTTATGAGCAGACCACCGACCTGTCGTCGCCAGCCCGGTCTTCATCGGCCATGCCGCCTGCAGCACGTTCCGGAGTTCTGGTCAGCGCTGGTGGCGATGGCGGGGCGCTGCTCAGAAAGTGCTGTATCGAAGCCTGGAAGCAGCTGCATTACTGCGGAGAAGTCGACACGGGCCATCTGACGGTCGTACTTCCACCAGAGCCCGAGGAATGCGAAATTCGGAAGCTTCAGCAGGCCGTCGAAAATCTGCCCATCCGTATCGAACGGTTCTCTGCTGAGTTCCCCCGCTGGATGCAGCAGAGCCAGCTGTCGATCAGCCAGGCGGGGTACAACACCTGCAGTGACCTGCTGGGAACCTGCACCAGGTCCATACTGGTGCCGCACCCGCGATCGGAGGATCAGCCGCTGCGTGCCCGCCGATTCGCGGAGTCCGGTCTTGCGACGACGCTCAGTCCTCAGGAGTTGAGCGGGCCGGCGATGGCGGAGGCGATCCGCGTTGCCCTTTCGCTCCCGGCACCGCGGCATGGTATCGATCTGAACGGTGTCGCGCGCAGCTGCGAAATCATCAACCAGCTGCTGCAGAGCGGAGGATAAGAGATCATCCGGAGCATGCGGTGTCGTCTGTCGCGACCGCGTGCTTTCATCCAGCGGTGCAGCATGCGGCATCGCCCGCAGTTTGAATGACAGCACTGGGAGCCTCAATTCCGTGTACTGCAGAAATCAGGAATCGGTTCAGCGGTATGAGTAAAGTTGTTTTATATTGCCTGAGCCTCCGCGGCACCGGCCACTTCATGCGTATGTCTCTGCTGGCCCGGCGTCTGGCCGCGCAGCACGAGGTTTATCTGGTGGATGGTGGCAGACCGGTCGTCAGCCAGATTCCAGTGCCCGGTATTAACCTCGTGGAGCTTCCCCGCATCTGGCGTACGGAGGCTGATCAAGTCGAACCGTATCAGACCTCGGCTTCGATGGCCGACGTGGTGGCAGCCCGTCGCAGCCGCCTGGAAGCTCTCTGCCGGGAGATCCGGCCTGATCTGATCGTCGTCGATCATTTCCCCTTTACGAAGTGGGTCATCAGCGATGACATCCTGCCGATGATCCGGCTGGCCCGCCATCTGAACCCGCGGGCCGCGGCCGTGTGCTCTGTCCGCACGCCGCTGGCCGTCAATGTCAGTACTGCAGGCGTGCAGACGCCGGAGCAGAAGATCATCCAGACGCTGAATCATCATTTTCAGGCGCTGCTGATTCATTCCGACCCTCGATTCAGCCCGCTGGAAGAGAAATACCCCTGGGTGGCGAAGATTCAGATTCCCCGCCATTACACCGGGATGATCTGTCAGGAGGTCCCTGAAGCATCGTCCGTGGAGGATCGCACTCAGGCTGCCCCAGCAGTCGGCCATTCCAACATTCTGGTGAGCGCCGGGGGCGATGGTGGAGTGCTGCTGAGACGTTCCTGTATCGAAGCCTGGAAACTGCTCAGCCGGGATACCGGGCCGCCCGCCGGCCGCATGACGCTCGTGCTTCCCCCGGAACCCGGGGAATGGGAGATTCAGGAGCTTGAGCAGTCGGCCGCAAGCCTGCCGATACATATCGAGCGGTTTTCCCCGCAGTTCACCGGCTGGCTGCAGCAGGCGCAGCTGTCGATCAGTCAGGCGGGCTACAACACCTGCAGCAATCTGCTGCAGACTCGGGTGCGCGCCATTCTGCTCCCTCACCCGACAGCGACCGATCAGGCGGAGCGGGCCTTCGAATTTGCCCGGCATGGTCTGGCGACGGCTGTCGGCCTGGCGGAACTCGACGGGCCACGGATGGCAGCAGCCATTCGCCATGCCCTCTCGCTTCCCGCACCGCAGCACGATCTCGACCTGAACGGCATCGAACGCAGCTGCGAACTGATCAGTCAACTGCTCTGCGAACACGGAATGGATTCAAAGAGAACCTCGTCTCTGCTGTAATGCGACAGTGTCTGCGTTCGCGGACAGGAATCCGCCTGTTCTCCCGCAGTGTGGTCAGCTGTTTTCAACATGGCCACAGCCCTTTGATACTGCCTGGAAATCAACGTCACAGCATGCGAAAAATCCTGATTTACAGCCTCGGTCTGATTGGTGCAGGCCATTTCATGCGGATGTCCCTGCTGGCACGTCGTCTGGCGGAACAGCATGACGTCTTCCTGGTGGATGGCGGCCCGCCGATCGCCGATCAGATTCCAGTTCCAGGCGTTACCCTGATTAAGCCGCCGCGAATCTGTTTCCGAAATAATGACGTCCAGCCGCATCAGCCAGCAATCACACTGAAGGAGGTCCTTCAGCTTCGCCGCCAGCATCTGGAGTCCGTCTGTCGTGAATTACAGCCGGATCTGATCGTGGTGGAGCAGTTTCCCTTTAACAAGTGGGTCATCAGCGGCGAAGTCCTGCCGATGATTTCGCTGGCGCGCCAGCTGAAACCGGGAATGAAGGTCGTCTGTTCCGTCCGCACGCCGCTGCCTGTCCTTATTAGACTCAAACAGGACCTGTTGTTAAGTCCGCGGGAGACACAGCAGCGAGTGATGCAGATTCTAGGCGAGCATTTCGACCTTCTGCTCATTCATACCGACCCGCGATTCATGCCGCTGGAAGAGGAGTATCCGTGGATCCCCGAGATTCAGATCCCCGCGGAATCCACCGGGTTCATTTGCCAGCCGACGCAGGAGCCCGTCCCGAATGGGGATGGGGCGTTTACCCCGCCCGCAGCGCAACGAACCGGAACTCTGGTCAGCGGGGGAGGTGCGGGGGGAGAGCAGCTGAGACACTGCAGTATTGAAGCCTGGAGACTGCTGAGTCAGACGAATGAGGCCGGATCCGGAAGGCTGACTCTGGTTCTGCCGTCTAATCCCGATGATCGCGAAATTCAGGAGCTGCAACAGGCCGCCGGAGACTTACCGGTCGATATCAGACGATTTTCGCCCGAATTTCACGGGTGGATGCAGCAGGCGGAGCTGTCGATCAGCCACGCGGGGTATAACACCTGCAGCGATCTGCTGCAGACCCGTACAAGGGCTGTTCTGGTCCCTTACTCCCTGACGGGCGACCAGCCGGAACGCGCCCGTCATTTCGCGGAACGCGGCCTTGCGGCAGTCATCGCTCCGGGCGATCTTACAGGGCCAGCGGTGGCGTCCGCCGTCCGCCGCGCGCGGTCCCTTCCTGAGCCACGGCACAACTTCGACCTGAACGGCGTCGAACGCAGCTGCGAACTGATCGAGCAACTGCTGGCAAACTCAGTGCCTGCGTGGAAAACCTGAGCCCCTTATCGCGGCCTGTGCACTAAGTGCCTGTCCGGAAAGTTGGTCACGCTGCAACTCGCATGCTCAACGCGGGTTGGGTTGGCGAGACTTACAGGCAAGGTCGTACGCGGCTGACTGGCCTGGATTTCTTCCGTAGGTCAGGCTGTGCCTGACGAAGTCTAACCCTTGCGGCACTAAACGGTTATTACATCTCTCAAGGCACTGCTGGAGCAGCCAGCAGTGGCACACGCGGATACCAGGTCTGGCGTAATCTTCCTGCCTTTGCTCGCTTTATTTTTTTTTAGAATACCTTTCCGGACAGGCACTAAGTTCAGAGGGGCCTCATGGGGCGGCAGCAACACGAGGTGCCCGGGCAGTCCCCGAGTGCAGGGGCGGTTGGCCAGAGCGCCGGTTGTTATTCTGCCGTCAGTTGGAACTCGAAATGGTTCTCTCCGTCGGCAGTCACCTCTTCCTCGAGGGTGGTTTCCGTATTGTACTTTGCCGGAATGTACTGCTCGGTAGCCGGAACGCCCGGTTCGCCGCTGGGCCCCGGCTCCGTCTTGCCGGGGACCTCCCGGGTGGCCGTAATGCGGACCTTCTTCTTCCCGGCGGTCATCTGGGTCGAGAACTCGCCATTCTGCACCATCGCGCCGAAACTCCGCTCTTTTCCGGCGGCATCTTCAAACACCATGGAAGCCTCGGGCACGGGTTCTCCCTCAAAGGTCACCGTGCCGGTCACTTCGTGTGTGACGGGTGCATCGTCGGGGGCGCTGCTGCAGCCGGCCGACAGCATTGCAGCAGCCAGCAGCGCAGGCAGGTAGGACGCTCGGAGAAGTCTCGTCATCTGGTGGCAGCCTCTGTAGTCAGTTTATGCGGAACGTGAGCGGGACCGGGCGAATGTGACTGTGGTTCAGCGGATGGCAGCGGATTCAGAACGAACCAACGACTTCGCCATCGGCGATGCTGCCCAGGCGGTTCCAGGTGATGCGGTCGATATTCTCAGAGATGAAGACCACCGCCCCGTCGCCCATCAGCGTGTGCACACCACCCTCATGATAACTGCGGGCAAAGTTATACTGCTGCCCGGAAGTGGTGTTGTTCGTGCAGGGCGCGTTGGTCATCGTCGTGGATTTGCAGCTGTAATTCACGTCAGCCACGGAGGTGTTGGGAGGCTCAACCGTCGTAAACCCGCAGGAACCCCAGTAGCAGGCGCCCCAGTAACCGCCGATCTCACCATAACGCGTTGTGCTCACATTGGGGCGGATGATGCCTTCGCTGGCCATCACCGCGTTAGAAGATCCATCGGTAATATCGCGGAACTGTGTGCTGGAATTGTAGAAAAACATACCGTCGGTGGCGTTGATGGTAATGCCCGTGGTCTGTGTGCCGCTGTAGCACACGCCATAGCTGCCCTGAAAT
Organism: Planctomycetaceae bacterium; assembly: GCA_020426545.1. Classification (GTDB taxonomy): domain Bacteria; phylum Planctomycetota; class Planctomycetia; order Planctomycetales; family Planctomycetaceae; genus JAGQPV01. The sequence goes on along the minus strand of JAGQPV010000080.1, from coordinate 7,711 downwards.
GAGGTGGTGGCTCCGCCGACGCCGACACCTGGACCGCCGGGATTGGAAGGGCACACCAGCGACGGGACGACGGCCGTGTAGATATCGGCGAATCCCGCCCGGCTGACGTAGGCATTCGCGGTCGTGTCGGGGACTGCGACGAATTTATTATACAGCGGTGCCTGGTCGATGAACGGCAGCAGCATATGGAACCAGCAGGTTCTCAGCTTGTTGACTCCCAGGCGGTAGGCAAACGGGAACATGCCGTGCGTATCGTGATAGTTGTGCATGGCCAGCCCCATCTGCTTGAGGTTGTTCTTGCACTGGGAACGCCGGGCTGCTTCGCGGGCCTGCTGCACGGCAGGGAGCAGCAGGGCAATCAGAATGGCAATGATCGCAATCACAACCAGCAGCTCAATCAGCGTAAAACCACGGTTCGCTCGACGCATAATCTGTTCCTGATGTTGGGGTTTGCCGTTGGTAAAGTGAGTTACTGCAGGAACGCGCTGCTCCGAAAGAGGCCGGTTTGTGAGGAATCCGGCAAAGTGCCAGCCATGTCTTCCGCCTGCAGAGCCCTTTGGATTCTGTCTGAAGCCTGAAAGGGGCGTACGCTGAATCGGCAGAAGTTTCAGCGGGTTATCGATGGAAGGCGGAATTCATGCGGCAGCGAAGATCGCGCCACGGGAAACAGGGCCGCTAAGGCGAGAATCTCTGCACACGAATGAGAAGAAACTATCAGCGTGAAGTGGATTGGTCAACATCTGCCGATGCGTTGTGTGTACAATTGGCCATGTAATGGCAGGCGGGAGTCAATTATTCGCGGGAGTGAGTCTGATTCGCGGGGTCGCGCGGGCGCGGCGAATGCGAAGAAAGGGCAGTGTCCGCAGAGAGGAAAGCTGCGGGGCAGATTATTCACTCGATGATGATTCGGGCCTGGTACACGTTCTGACGGTCGCCTCGCAGGCGGAGGTCTTCGAGAATGGCACTCAGTTCAGGACGGACGAAGTCGTTAAAATGCTGGCGCCCCCGGCTGCGAACGGCGAGCCGTTCGTCGAAATTCACGAATTCGGGTGACAGCCACAGCGTATGCCGGGACGCCCCCGATCGAATGTAGATGGTATTTCCCGGCGAGACACGGGCGTTGAGTGTCATCGGGGACACCCGCGTGCGGCGGTCTCCATCCGGGGTGAGGACCGGAGACGCGATCACCTGTGGGGGCAGACCTTCGGCATGAATCCACCATGCCTGCCCGTCAATCGGCCGCAGGACGGACAAGTCGATTTCCGTGGGATTCCGCTGCCGGCGGTGCCGGCTCATCCAGTCGAACAGATTGTGGATTTCCGAGTAGAACGATTCGTACCCCCGCCCGCTGTACTCGCAGTAAATCAGGTTGAACTCGGGCCGCCGCATCATGCGGTTGACTTCCCGGGCATTGCGGGCCAGTGAATCACGATCGATTTCCCCGGCAACAATATACCAGGGCAGGGTGCGGGCATTTTCCCAGTACCATTTGCAGTAATAATCGCTGATGCCGGCAATCGGGATGACTCCGGCGAACCGGTCGGGGTGAGACATGCCGAGATCGAAGGCGGCATCGCCCCCCATGCCATGACCGGACAGAAAGACTCTGTCGGAGTCGATGGCGAAGCGGCGGCGGGCGTCCCGCAGTGCTTCAATCACAATTTCATGACCGCGGGCGTTGTAGTTCCAGCTGCGGAGATTGTCATCGGCATAGTGCGGCGCAATGACAATCGTGCCATGCCGCTGCGCCTGGCCCGGGTCTTCCGCCGTTCCCGCCCACCACAGCAGTTCCTGTTCGATGGAACGTTCCGCGGGGCGGAGGGCCACTATGGCCGGGCAGTTATGATGCGGGGAATACTCGGGCGGAAGGACCACCGAGTACCGGAAGGTCTCTTCCGTTCCATCTGCCTGCCGAATCGGGATCTCAATCTCCATGGGCACTCCCGGTTGAATTCCGGGAGTCTCCAGGTGAAACGGCAGCCGGGGAATCAGCTGCAGCACGCGTTCCGGGCTGGCCCCTTCAATGGTCGACAGGCTGGTCAGAATGTCGGTCCGCCGCAGGGGCATCGGCTCGAGCAGATAATTCTGAATCAGGCGACGGGCTTCCCACAGGCGGAGTGTCAGCTCCAGATCGGTCAGGGAGGACGCACTGCCCAGCATCCAGCCGGAGAAAGCCAGCGACAGCTTTTCCCGAGGGGAAAGAGTGTCGTCTTCGGCCAGCCGGAGAAAGGCATCCAGCCGGGGCAGGGCGGCCCGGTCGAGCAGTCTGGAGATTTCCGAGCGAACCGGAATGATCCGGGCGACGAGTGCCGCGTCTTCAATCCGCGCCTGCAGGTCGGCCATCAGACTGACAGCCCGGCTGAGATTGCGGCGGGCCTGGTCGCTGCTGGCGGTCAGCTCGCGAATCTCCCGCAGCACTTCGGCACTGGCACCCTCCAGTGGAAACTGCCGCGCGGCCGCACTGGCCAGTTCGAACTGGCCTGCTTCACGGCGGCGGGCCAGCTCGGACATGATCTGCCGGCCCTGCAGCTGACGGAGTTCTCGAAGGACTTCCGCGGTGCGGTTCTTCAGCTCAGGAAAATCCGCCGCAATGCTGTCCAGCTCCCGGGCCGATTCACGGTACATGCCTGCCTGAAGGTAAAACCGGGCCACCGCCAGTCGATCATCGGGGCTCTGCTCATCGATGGCCTGATACAGCAGCTGATGCAGGGTTTCCGGCGGCAGCGAACTGGTGGCCAGCCCGTGTTCCCACAGGTGAGTCAGACCAGTGACCGTCACATGATGCGGGTTGAGTTCGGTGATTCCCTGCACAATGTGCAGCGGGCCGCCAGCGGTCAGCACGGTCACCCGGCGTCGCCCGAATTCATCAAACGGCGTCACATCCCGCAGGCCGCCCAGTGAGGCCACCATCTGTTTGCCGCCGGAGCGTTTCTGTGGCAGCTTGAACTGTTCGGTCCGAACCAGTCCGCCGGCAATCAGCCCGTCTTCCGCCACCAGATGATCGGGGACGAAATACCGCTGCATGCCGGTATCAACCATCAGGATGGGGTAGGTGGTCGTCAGGCCGACGGATTGTGCAATCGCCTGTTTGGACAGGCCACGAATCGGCACGGGGCGGCCTTCCAGCCGTGTGCCGTCTTTCAGCAGCACTTCGCCCGCAACGGCAGTGCCACCGGTTGCCAGCAGGGACAGCAGTGGAAGGGCCAGTACCACCGCCGCCAGCAGCCACCGTACCGCCGTTGGGCCGAACGCACGGGCGTCATAAGCCTGGCCGGCAGGTCGCGCGGGCTGCTGACAGCTGGCCGGATCGAGACCCTGCTGCTGTCGCGTGGAAGAATGGAAAAAGTCAGAGTTCAGACTGAAAATGTCACACTCCCGCTGAGTGAACGACGGCACGACCGTACCGGAAGAGCAATACGTGGCAGGCAGATCCTGCCCGGACCTGAATGTTTTCTCCGGGAAGGGGCCCGGATGAACCCGTACGATTCCTGACAGGCGACAGGAACGTTCTGGCTTTGCAGCTGTTATCATCACGGTGGTTCGGAAGTCTGTCCAGCGGAATCAGACTGGTGGCGGGCCTCTGGTGCCTGCAGGCTGACGTCTGTCGGGGTCTGGTATTTAGGGGGAACTGTGCCCTCTGTCAGTTTCGTGGAATGCAACGCTTGTGACGGTCTGCCCCGGCATCTGTCCGGCAGGAGGAGCCAGCCATGAAGGAACACCGCCCGCGAAATCGCTCGCTGCTGCACTGGATGATCGGCCAGTCGCTTCCGCTGGAAACGGAAACCTGCGTGTTTGTGCTGCTCAACGCGGCTGACGTGTTTCTAACGTATCTGCTGCTGCTCCAGAAAACGCATTTTGAAGCGAACCCGATCGCCCGGTACTTCCTGTATTCATGGGGAATCCGGGGTATGATTTACTACAAATTCGGACTGGTGGCCTTTGTGAGCGTGATTGCTCAGATTATCGCCCGGCGACAGCCATCCACGGCAAAGTGGCTGCTGAACGGCGGCAGCCTGGTGGTGGGGTCTGTCGTGATTTACAGTTTGCTGCTGCTGCGGGATTCGCTGACGGGGGTTCTACCGCGTGGCTGACTCCGCTGCGGAAGGGACGACCGCTGCTCTGTCTCAGGAACCCCGGGGGCCTCTCCCGCTGGATCGCTGTCATACCCAGGTTGTACGGGCCGAGGTGACGGGGCGGTTCCAACCATTGCCCCGATGGCGTCAGTACGCAGCTTCCTGGTGATACTTCCCGGCAGTCGGCTCTGCTGACTCGCGGCAGACCAGTTGCATCCCTGCTATCCAGCCACGAAGATCGCCCACCAGCCCTGAGGGGAACCCCTGCAGCAACACACGGACAGACCTCCAGCCGCTGTGGCGACAGGGGCGTGGTGCTCCCCTGCCGGACTGGCGACTGGCAGAGAACATTGCTCCCGCCGGGAAGTCGTCAGTCCCTGAGCGGCACACCGGTCGAGACGCGTGCGCCTCGCCATGCTACCAATCCCGGACCTGCGCCCGACTCCGGAAGGATCAAAGAAACATGACTGCGGACCAGCTGGAAGAGCAGAGACAGCGGCTGACTGCAGCCGGCCAGGCACAGGCTTTGCGGTGGTGGGACGAACTGGACAGTTCCGGCCGCGCCCGGCTGGCGGCTCAGACGTCCCGGATCGATCTGGAGCAGCTGGGCCGCCTGGTCCGCGAGTGGCAGGCCACCCAGTCTCAACTTCCGACAGACAGCGCAGCCGGGGCCGAGCCGGACAGCCGGGGCAGCCGGGACAGCCCCGGCAGTCGGGCTGCGAGGGCTCAACCCCCGAGCGACCTGGTCAGGCTGCCTCAGAATGAAGCGGAACAGGCCGCGGCCGCCGAGGCGTGGCAGGCGGGCGAAGAGCTGCTGCGTGCGGGACGGGTGGCTGGTGTACTCGTGGCTGGCGGGCAGGGAACCCGTCTGCGGTTCGACCGGCCGAAAGGGATGTACCCGATTGGGCCGGTCAGCGGAGCGACACTGTTCCAGCTGCTGGCGGAACAGATGCTGGCCCGCAGCCGGCGGTATGAGGTGGCAATTCCGTGGCTGATCATGACCAGTGATGCCACGCACGAGGAGACTGTCGCGTACTTCGCCGAGCAGAAGAATTTCGGTCTGGAGGACTCTCAGATTCACTTCTTCCGGCAGGGCAATATGCCGGCCGTCGATGACCGCGAGGGCCGGCTGCTGCTGTCGGAGAAAGACAGTCTCTGCCTCAGCCCGAACGGGCATGGAGGAATTCTCTCTGCTCTGGCCGACTCCGGGCTGATGACCCTGCTGGCGGAACAGGGTATCGATTTCCTGCATTACCATCAGGTCGATAATCCCACGGCTGTCCTGTGCGATCCCGCGCTGCTTGGCTGGCATGTGCTGCGGGAATCGGAAATGACAACGAAAGTGGCGGCCCGACGCAGCGGGATGGAACGCATGGGAGTCGTGGCCGATGTGGACGGCCAGACGCAGATCATCGAATACAGCGATATGCCCCGGGAAGCGGCCACTCGTACCGATGAAGCCGGCCGGCTGCTGTTGTGGGCGGGCAATATGGCGATTCATGTGCTCAGCCGCACATTCCTCGAACGACTGCTGAGCCAGCCTGACGCCCTGCCGCTGCATGTGGCCCACAAAGCGGTGGAACATCTGGACGATGCGGGAAATTGCGTTGTGCCGGCAGGGCCCAATGCACTGAAGTTCGAACGGTTTATCTTCGATGCGCTGCCCCAGGCTCGGCGGGCGCTGGTGGTTGAGGTGGACAGGGCGGCGGAGTTTAATCCCGTCAAGAACTGCGAAGGCACGGATACTCCGGCGGAATCTCAGGCGGGCATGCTGCAGCTGCACCGCCGCTGGCTGGAGGAGGCTGGAGCCCGGGTGGCAAAGACGGCGCGGGTCGAGATTTCCCCACTGTTCGCCCTCGACGCGGCTGAAACGCGGCAGCGGGTTGAGCCCGGGACCAGCATTGCCGAAGATTGCCGGCTGTGAACGGCCGCCTCTCCGGGTTCCGCACTGGCCGGAATAATTACCTCGGCGAACAGTTCCCTGGGAGGGGTAGTGGGGCAGATGACAGAGTGCCCGGCGGGACCGGCCCTGCAGATCTTTTCCAGCAGAACATGACACTTTCCACAGCTTGATTGCAGTCGATTCAACAGGCGGGCCGCCGGAGCGGGAATGGTTTCGGCAGGGAGTAGACGGAATGAGCAGGTTAGAACATCAGCAGTTGGCCCGACGGGCGGTGGTCCTGGTTCCTGTGCTGCTGGCGCTGTGCTGCGCAGCAGCCGGCTGCGGGCGGCGGCAGAGCAGTGTGCCTCCGGATCAGGCGGAGGACGAGGCCAGCATCTCGCACTCGGTCAGAGCAGAGCTGCCGCGCGTGCAGCGCGAACCGTGGGGCCAGACCAGCGATGGCCGCACCGTGGAGCAGTTCATGCTGTCCAACACGGGCGGGGTGACGGTTTCGATCATCAGTTATGGTGCGGCAATCACTGGTGTGTACACGCCCGACCTGGAAGGCAGGCAGGAGAAAATCACGCTGGGGCTGGATGATGTGGCCGCCTACGAGGAGAACTCACCATATTTCGGTGTGATCTGTGGTCGGTACGCCAATCGGATCGCCGGCGGGAAATTCAACCTGGAGGGCCGGGCTTACCAGCTGGCCAGCAATAACGGGGTCAATCATCTGCATGGCGGAGACCGGGGGTTCAGCCATCGGGTCTGGCATGCGGAAGTGCTGGATGCTTCCAAAGTGGCCAAAGTGCGAATGACCTATATCAGCTCCGATGGGGAAGAAGGCTATCCCGGCCGAATGACTGTCGTGGTGACCTACACCCTCGATGACACGAATTCGCTCACCATCGATTACACGGCCACCACCGATCAGCCCACAGTCGTCAACCTGACCAGCCACTGTTACTGGAACCTGGCCGGAGAAGAACTGGCCCGGCAGATCGAAGGGGAATCTCCGTCCGGGGAAAAGACGGCAACAGGTTCTTCCGCGGAAAGCAAACCGGCTGGCGGCAGGACGGTCGTCTCCACCGGGGCTTCCGTGATGGACCACCAGCTGCAGCTGTTCTGCGATCGATTTCTACCGGTGGATGAGACGCAGATCCCGACAGGCGAACTGAAGCCCGTCGCCGGGACTCCCATGGATTTCCGGCAGCTGCGGAGGGTGGGAGAAAGTCTGCCCGATAATGGCGAACTGCCGCCTGGTTTTGATCACTGCTTTGTGGTGAATGTCAGCGACAGCGAGCCGGCACCCGTGGCCCGGTTGACGGATCCCGTCAGCGGGCGGGTGATGGAGGTCTTCAGCACGGAACCTGGCGTGCAGTTGTATACCGGAAATTTTCTGGATGGCAGCGAGAGTTCGGGAGGGTATAGACGTCATACCGGGTTGTGCCTGGAGTGCCAGCACTTTCCCGATTCTCCGAACCAGCAGGGCTTTCCTTCGACCGTCCTGCTCCCGCAGGAAGTCTATACTCAGAAGACGGTTTACCGGTTTTCGACTTCAGACGAGTAGAGTTCCGGCCGTGCTGCATCGGCTGCGGGCTGCGGAATCCGGGCCGGCGGGGGGAAGAATCACTGTCTTCCATGCGGAAATCCGCGAAGAATTTATGTGAGACCGCGGCGGAAATGTCGCCTGCTGTTCCACAGGGAGTCGATTCCGGAACCGGGACAGCAGACAGGCGGTAGCCGGTCGAGCCCG
>JAGQPV010000808.1 GCA_020426545.1 Planctomycetaceae bacterium | reverse complement strand
GGTGGTCAGGTACACCTTGACCGATTCCTTCCGCAGCTTTGTGACGGGCGGGCTGCCGGGCGGAACTTCGAATTTCAGCGTGTACCGCCGCCGCTGCTTGCCTTCGAAGGACGGATCGGGCGTTAAGGTGACTTTGAGGAAGTTCAGCGTCGTCTCCTGCTCGACCAGCTGCAGTTCTTCGTCGAGCCCCGTCACGAACAGCGACAGCTCGGCGGTTTTGCCCTTCGCCGCTTCAAAGGTTCCCAGGTCAATCGCCATGGCCTCGGCGTACCATTTCGTGCCGGCGTTGGGAATGATGCGAATGGGACCGGAACGCGAGCCCACCAGAAAGCTCACCAGCTCGGTGCCACCATCGAGGCTGGTCTGCAGCTGAATCTTCTCGCGGAACTGGCCGATGGTTTTGATTCCCGGGCGGGCGGTCACTGTCAGCCGGGCCCCCGATTTCGCCTGCAGCTTCTGCAGTTCTTCCGCCGACAGCGGTTCGAGGGTGCAGTCGATGAATTCGTTCTCGCAGGTGGCGGAGGTGACTTTGAGGTCATCGTGCACAGCCGAGTGAATCGTGCCGGTAACGGTCACCGGGCCGGTATCGCTGACTTCACCCAGAGTGAGGGAATCGGGGAAGACGACTTCCTGTTCCACCCGCCCCTGAACCACCAGCCGCAGTTCCGGGTTTTCCGGGTCGTTGGTGTGAATATGCGCCCGCTGCACGAACTCCGGATTGAGGGCCCGCGGCTCCCACACGAGGGTAATCTCCGCACTGCCTCCCGGCGGAATCTCCTGCTTTGCCAGCTCGCTCAGCGTGCATTTGCAGGTCGTCTTTCCGCGGGCCAGCTTGAGAGGGGCTTCTCCTTTATTGTGCACCACAAAGGTGTGCCGCCCCTCTTCGCCCACACTCATGGGCTCGAAGGTGTGCTCCATCTCATCGACCACCGCTTTGGCAAACGGCGGTTCTTTGGGGATTTCCGGCGGCGGATCGATTCGCGATTCGGCATCGCCCTCGCCGTCCTCCTCGGAACCCGCTTCCGGCTGCTCCTCCTCAGGATCCACCGCGGCGGTTTCGTCGCCCGCTTCGGCTTCCTCTTTGACTGGTTCCGGTTGAGGAACTGGCTGGGACACGCGGTAGTCCCGGTACTGAATCAGCGCAGTCAGCAGACCGATGGTGAACAACGTTCCCAGAACGGCAGCACGAACATTCATTTCCCGCACCCTTTGTGAGACTCTCCGAAACCTGTCGCTGCCGGGCAGCGAATCAGGCGGCATGAACTGGAATTCCGGAGTTCTGTTTCCCGCTGAAACAACGGCACAGAAGCCCGGCGGCGAGCCGGTTCTGCCGGCTGCGCCCTGTCACCGGGCCAGCCTGTACCGTGATCTCCTCAATTCCCGCTCTCTGATTCCGTCAACGTCAAGGCAGAACCGCCCCGTCTGGCAGGCTCTCCAGAGCATTCAATCGTTCTGTATCCAGCAGTTTATCGGTATGGCCTTCCTGGCGGTTGATCTCATTCAGCCGCAGAGCTTCCGTCGCCTCTTTCCGGGCAGCCCGTTCCTCGCCGGCGGCAGCAAGTGCCACGGCATAATCGGCCCGCAGCAGAGCATACGCCGGATACCGTTCAATCGCTTCCTGATAGGCCCGCACCGAAGCGTCCGCGTGTTCCGTCAGACCGCTGTGCCGCGCCCGGGCCAGCCAGTATTCCCCCAGCCGGCGGTATCCACCGGGGCCGACGGGATCCTGCCTGATCGCCAGTTCCTGCAACTCCACGGCTTCATCGAAGCGGTGTTCATTCAAATCCGGAGCAGACTGCCACCTGCGGAAGGCGAGTTCCGCCAGCCGGACCACCGGCTCGGGAGACAACGGATCCAGCACGGCGGCCCGCCGGTAATGCTGCTCGGCCACGTCGACCCGGCCCGTCTGCATCAGTTCCGCATCTCCCAGCACTGTTTCAATCCGCCGCTGCCACTCGGGACCGGCCGCCATCGACCAGCACAGCACTGCCAGCACGAAACAACCCACCGTCCCGGCAATCAGCCAGCCACGTTTCTCATTCCGACCATCATTCGGGTTCCGGCTGCCGCCCTCACTGGCCAGATGCGCCGCTCTGGTGGAGTCTTCGCCGGGACGGCCGACAGAAAACGGGTTTTCAGCGAACCCCTCCAGACGGTCCACCAGCAGGCAGCGTCCAAGCAGCAGCAGGACCAGCAACGTTTCCACAATGGCCGGCATCTCAATTCCACCCGCACCGCACAGATGGACCGTCAGCGCCACGGCACCGGCCAGACTTCCTACGCACAGCAGGCCGGCGGGGTTGGATCTGTTTCTGAGGATGAACAACATCCCGATCCATCCGGCAGCCATCAGCCAGCTGGCCGGTTCGGTTCC
>JAGQPV010000807.1 GCA_020426545.1 Planctomycetaceae bacterium | reverse complement strand
CCGGGGACTGTCCAGGCAGTCGATGAAAATGTAATCGTTGCCGGCACCATGCATTTTGACGAACTGCATCGGGCGACTCCTTCCCGTTCCGCAGGGGTGGCCAGTTCCACAGAAGGAACGCTTCAGCTGTCCGCAGCCGGTTCAGCCGCCTGTTCCAGCACGGCGCGGGCGGCATTGATGGCCGCGGTGACATCCTTCGTTTCGGGCAGAATCGGAATCCCGCGGGGCACGGGGTGCATGAAGACTTCCGTCCAGCCGGAATAACCAGAGGTCTTCAATGCCTGTACCAGCGGGCCGAAATCCAGCGGACCGCGGCCCGGCAGCTGCATCAGTTCCTGGTCCTTCGGCAGTCTGGTCATACAGCCCATGCCGTGTTCCCAGGCATAGAAGTGGACCAGCTTCGGTCCCAGGTCGGTGATCAGCCTGGCCAGTTCCGCGGGATCCTGCGGCAGATGATACGGGGCCAGGGCAACGCCCACCTGCTGCTGTTCCACGGCGTCGGCGAACCAGCGAATGGAATCCGGAGTATTCACCAGCGAACCGGAATGGTTTTCGATGGCAATCGTCACTCCGGCTTCACCCAGAACGTCGCTGTGTGGCTTCAGCTGTTCGGCAAAGGTGCGAACAGCCTGTTTCAGTTCGGCACCGGCCAGGTTCTTCGGGCCTTTGCTGCCCGTCACCATCAGGGGCACCTTGAACCGTGTCGCCAGCGGCAGGTCGGCCTGCAGGCCGAACGGGCCGAGATCGTAATGGGTCAGAATGCCGATCTCCACCTGATGCTGTTCCAGCAGTTCGGCGAGCCGGTCGTGTCCCAGTTTTTCGATCTGTTCCCGCTGGTTGCCATGCCGCAGCGGCCAGATATCAATCTGGCTGGCCCCTGTGCGGCGGACTTCGGGCAGAATTTCCTCCAGGGCAGTCGTGCCGTACATGCACGATCCCACAATGAACTTCAGCTGGAAGGGCCGCTTTCCGCCCGCCGGCTGCTTCTCTGCCCTGGCCGGCAGCGGACGGCCGGAGAACCCGGTGGCTGCGGCCAGGCCCGCTGCGCCAGCGGCCAGAAAGTCACGTCGGTGAAGCGGGGGCATGTTGCTGTGCCTTGTCTGAGACGGTGCAGGCCTGTGGCCCCGCCGGGAGAAACCATCGGAACGACAGGCTGAGGCTGGCCTCCGGCTGTCTGTCTGATAACGCATTAGATCATCCCGCCGGTGAGAGCCGCAATCCCTTCCGTCGGCGGCACGTCGCTGCATCCGGCCAGGGACCACGCCCGATGCGGGCCCGTCGGGCCTCCGGTGACTGCTTGACTTCCCCCGGACCAGACAGGACAACGGGACTGTTCTATCGACAGCGAATTTCCCGCAGGATCGCTGTGCAGTTTGCCCGGGCTCTGTCATCGTGGGGGAGGCTGGTGGTTCTCCCGCTCTCCCTCAGTCAGAGCCTGGCCCGTCTTCCCGATCACCCTCTCCGTGAGACCAGCATGAATCGCGCTGCCTGTCCCGCCCTGTCTGAAGTTTCCCCTGCTGCTGGTTGCCGGCATGCCGGGGCTGGCCACATTCTGCCGGTGCTGTGCTCACTGGTGCTGGTGCTCTGTGCGGTACCGGCCCATGCCGCGGACGGGGCTGCGAAGGCGGGGCAGAAGGAGAATGAGAACGCAGCAGCGGCCGAACCGGAGCGCCTCCTGCTGTGGCCGGACGGCGCACCGGGAGCAAAGGGCGAAGCCGAACACGACCGGCCTTCACTGACGGTCTGGCTGCCGGAGGAGAAGCTGCGGAACGGCTGCGCGGTGGTTGTCTGCCCGGGCGGGGGTTATGGCCACCTGGCCGTGGGGCATGAAGGCCGGGATATCGCCGCCTGGTTCAACAGCCTGGGGGTGACGGCCTTCGTGCTGAGGTATCGCATCGCGCCGCATTACAGGCATCCCGCACCACTGACCGATGTGCAGCGGGCCCTGCGGATGGTGCGCAGCGGCGCGGAGAAATGGCAGATCGACCCGCACCGCACCGGTGTGATCGGCTTTTCAGCCGGCGGGCATCTGGCCTCCACCGCGGCGACGCATTTCGATGACGGCGATCAGCAGGCGAAAGACCCCGTCGACCGCGAGAGCTGCCGCCCGGACTTCGCCATTCTGTGCTACCCGGTCATCACCATGACGGCCGATTACGGGCACCGGGGTTCCCGCCGCAATCTGCTGGGCGACATGCCGGACGGGAAGCTGGCGGAATCTCTCTCCAGTGAGAAACAGATCACGGCGAAAACGCCGCCCACGTTTCTGTTTCATACGAATGAAGACCGGGTGGTTCCCGCCGAGAACAGCGTGCAGTTCTAACAGGCCCTACGGAGGTGGGGGGTGCACGACTAGCTGAAAATTTACCAGAGTGG
>JAGQPV010000806.1 GCA_020426545.1 Planctomycetaceae bacterium | reverse complement strand
TCCGTCGAACTGCCGGTGGAAGTGGCCGATCTGCCCGCCCGCGAGCCGGTTGTGGCTCCCCGGCCCGAACTGCCCGTGGTGGTGGAAGCCCCCGTCGCCATCGAGCTGCCCACGGTCGAACTGCCGTCGGTCGAACTGCCGGTGGAAGTGGCCGATCTGCCCGCTCGCGAGCCGGTTGTGGCTCCACGGCCCGAACTGCCCGTAGTGGTGGAAGAATCCGTGATCGAAGAAGTGGTCTCCGTGGCGATCGAGACCCGGCAGCCCGCCAGTCTCGAGGCAGCAGCAGACACCAGTGAGTTCGGCTACCCGCTGAGCTTCGATTTCCTGGTGCAGATGCCGCTTCCGCTGCCCGCCGCCGAACCGGTGGTTGAGATCGTGGTCGACACGCTGGACGATGTCAGCATTGCAACAGACGCCGAAAGCATCGCTGTCACCACGGTGGAAACCACGGAAGAGACCAGCACCGAGCTGGACGATCCGGCCGGTATCGATGACGCCATCGAGTACGTGGATTCCGCGGCTTCCGTGCAGTCGGAAGTATCGGCAACCATCCCGGTGGCCGCTCCCGAAGACCTCGACCTGAATCTCGATTTCGGTTTCGAACAGTTGCCGGCCGTGCAGGTTGACAGCATCGAAACGCAGAATGTCGGCACGACGGACGAAGAGATCGAGCTGGAGCAGTCTCCCCGTGCGGAAGATGCCACCATCGACCGTGTGGAAGAGAAGGAACTGCGGCAGGACGCTGCGGCGAACCTGCAGATTCCGACCGACGAGCCGGTGGAAGAGGACGAGTTCGAGCTGTTCTACGGCCTGGGTGCTCCCAGCCCGGCTGGCGGCTGAACCAGAGGAAGGGACGGAAAGTGACCAGAGTTCCGCTGGAGAACTCTGGTCTGTCGGAATGAGAATGTGAGCCGCGAGACGTCAGAGCGGCAGTGAAGTCCGGCGGTTCTGCAGCAGCTGAACGAACAGGGTGTTGTGCCCCCCTGCAACAGCCAGAATACTCAGCACGGCAGAGCCGCCGGCGGGACCGGTGGAAAGATCATCCACCGCCGACAGCACCATCCGGCCACAGGCAGACCGGCCTGCGACCGGGACCTCCTGACCTGCATTCAGCGGTTGAACAGGAAGGCCGGGCTGTTGATCAGAGCCCACATCAGATCCTGTGTGGCTTCCGCTGGCTGGCCGACTTCCCGGAGGTAAGCCTCGGCCGATTCGCGCTCCGTATCTGTTGGCGGACGACACAGAACCGACAGATACACATCGTTGACCAGCTCGGTGGGCGTCGCCTTCTCATTGATCCGCCGGGCAATGAGGCCCGTGGGGTGAATGATGGCCGCGGAGATCGTCGGCCCGTTCACCAGGTTCAGGGTCTGCCCCAGGCTCACATCGCTGGTTCGCTCGCACTCGCAGGGAGTTTCCCGGGGCGGACGACCGAACATGTCCAGAAAGGCCAGCGTGACCTTCGGATCCGGGATCTGGGTGGCGTGGAAGTCGGCCGGCATGCCGGGAATCTGCCCCGGAGCACCAGTGGCGATGGTGATCGCATCGAACAGCTGCTCCGCCGACAGCCGACGGGGCAGAGCATGCGAGAAGTTCACACTGTCGTCCGCGTTCCATTCGTTGGTGCGGTAGCTCCGCTGGTAGGTGTGCGAACTGACAATCGTGCGGATCAGGTGCCGCAGGTCAAAACCACTGTCGAGGAAGTCCTGCTCCAGCGCTGCCAGCAGCTCCGGGTTGGTTGGTGGATTACTGGCCCGGATATCGTCCACCGGGTGAATAATGCCCCGGCCGAGGAAGTAGCTCCAGTAGCGGTTGACCAGGCTGCGGGCGAAGTACGGGTTGCCGGGAGAGGTCAGCCAGCTGGCCAGCTGTTCGCGGAGCGGGCCGCTGCGCTCGGGAGCCCCTTCCCAGGTGTAGGGGAAGACGGCGGAAACCCGCTGCCCAGTGCCGGGATGCAGCATCGATCCGCTCGTGCTGCGGTCGAAAATGATCTGCTCGTCTTTCTGCGGACCATTCTTCCGCTGCACGCCGGTGAAGAACGCCGACAGCTCGTAATACTGCTGCTGAGTCCAGCGTTCGAACGGATGGTCGTGACACTGGTTGCACTGGAACCGTGTGCCGATGAAGACCTGCGTCATGTTCTCCATCACCACCTGTGGCTCGGTGGCGGTGCGGAAGTAATTCGTGGCAGGCCGTTCAAAAGTGCTGCCACTGTCAGTCAGCAGCTCCCGCACAAACTCGTCGTACGGACGATTCACCGCGATATTGTTGTGAATCCAGCTGCGGAAACCCCACATGCCTTTTTCGGACAGGTATTTGCGGTTTGCCAGCAGCAGGTCGCACCACTTGAGCGTCCAGTAATCGACGTACGCCGGCGAAACCAGCA
>JAGQPV010000805.1 GCA_020426545.1 Planctomycetaceae bacterium | reverse complement strand
GTTCGATGTCCGGGCATCGGCCCCCAGACGGTCGCACAGTGACGCCTGGGTTATGCCCACATACAGCACCGGGGCGGCAAAATACTGCAGCCCGGTGCAGCCGGCGAACACCATCAGATTCCGCCGCTGCGCCGGCCACGGGAGCGGACACCCGCCCTCAGCAGGCGACCGATCGGGCTCCCGGGAAGCGGGACCCGGTTCCCTCGTCGAACTGTCACTGCCAGTCACCGCATCAGGGTTCTGCATCGCAGCCTCGTTTCCCGTCAGAGCCTGCCGGCCGGTTCAGAATCTTCGACTTACGAGCTGGAATTCCAGTCCAGGTCCTGCCGGACAACTACAGCGGCAGCGAAACCGCCTGGCCGGTGCGGGCCGAAATCAGGCAGGCTTCGCAGATCTCCACCGCTGCTCGCCCATCCTGCCCGGTGACTGCCGGCGGCCGTTCCTCGCGGATGGCATCGACAAACTGCTGAATCACATTGCGATGGGGAAACAGGCGGATGGGCGACTTCGGTTCCTTGAGGTAGTCAAACCGCTCGGGCGTCTCAATCCGCTCCCAGGATTCGCCCTGCCCCAGATCGAGATATTCGAAGTTCTCCAGGTCGAGCATGGCGTCCCGTCCGAAGATCTGAAACCGCACTTCACTGGAGGGCAGACTCGGCTGCGGCAGTTCCGCGGTAATCCACATCTGCGCCATGATGCCGCCTTCGAACTCAATCTGCGCCATGACGGACAGATCCTTCTCCGGCAGGTCGCTGTAACTGGTGGCCTGGGCATACACCCGCACGGCATTCCGTCCGGTAATCCACCGCAGAAAATCCGTGTTATGCGCCGCCATGCCCATGAACAGCCCGCCTCCGGCCTCGCCCATCCACGGGCGTTCCTCAAACAGCTGCGTGGTAAGAGGCAGGGGAAAGGCGGAAACCGTCCGCATCATCTGCACCGGCCCCAGTTTCCCCTCATCGACCAGCTGCTTCGCCCGCATGGTGATCTTGCGGAAACGTTCGGTCTGCACGACCGACAGCGTGACACTGGCCGCCGTGCAGGCGGCGATCATTTCATCGCATTCGGCCACCGTGGGAGCCATGGGTTTTTCCGCCAGCACATGCTTCCCCGCAGCGGCGGCCAGCAATGTCAGATCTTTACGGAACTGATCGGGCGTGGCCAGCACCACGGCATCCACATCCTCGCGGGCCAGCAGAGCTTCGGGAGTCAGTTCGCAGGGGACGTTGTAATCACTGGCCAGTGCCGCAGCGCGACTCCCGCCGGCAATGCCCGCCAGGCGGCAGTTCTCCGCATGACCGGCAATCGCCTCGCTGTAGGTCAGCCCCATAAAACCACTGCCGATGACACCGATTCGGACTGTCTGCATCGGATTCTTTCCTGAATTCATGAGGGGGAATGAGGACCGTGCCCTGTTCCGCAAGACGAATCGCAACCCGGCTGCCGGCAGCAGGTCCGTCGACGAAAGTCAGAAACCGCAGTTCATGCAACCGGCCGGCCGCAGTTGGCCGAACGAAATGGCACTCCACAGGAACCAACCGAAACCAACCGGCAATTCCCACGCACTGCAGGAATGGTTCTCTGTAGTTCCACCAGCGCAACTGTTGATTGATTCCCGCAGCCGCAACCCGTTTCGCACCGTACACTACCAGTTTCGTCAACACAATTCGCTTGCATTCGTCAACAAAGCCGATACGCTGAATTCATGCTCGAATCGAATTCTTCACAAACTCGTTCGGCTTACCGCCAGATTCGTCGGCAGCTGCTGCACAGTCAGCTCCCGGCAGGATCCCGGCTGGTGGAGGAAAAATGGTCGGCCAGTCTTGGCCTGAACCGCAGCGCGATCCGCGAAGCCCTGTCGCTGCTGGCCCATGAAGGGCTGCTGGAGCCCGGCCAGCGAGGCGGGTTCTTTGTCCCCGTGCTCACCCGCGACGTGATGGATGACACCCTGGAGGTGCGTCTGGCGCTGGAGCTGGGAGCGGTTGACATTCTGGAAATTCGCGGGGAAGTCCCCGAAGAAGGGCTGGAGCAGTTACGTCAGACGCTCGACATGATGCACCGTCTGATGGAATCCGGTTTCGAGTACGGCTTTATCGAATCGGACCGTCGGTTCCACGAGATCCTGGTCGAAATGTCGGGCAATCCCGGCCTGCTGCGGATTTATCGTCAGGCTCCACTGCCGCTGTCCGTGATGCCGGATCCCGATGAAGCAGCCAGGCGGGCCAATATGGAAGGCACCTATGCCGATCACCGCGAACTGTACCGACTGCTGAAAGAATTCCAGCTGGAAGAGTTCCGGACGCTGATGCGGCATCACCTGTTGAAAGATCACCATTACAGCCGCACGGCCGGCTGCGCGATAACAAGTCAGGAGCCATCAACGGCCCCTGTGAAAATCTGACTCAT
>JAGQPV010000804.1 GCA_020426545.1 Planctomycetaceae bacterium | reverse complement strand
CCCGATGTGCCTTCCCCGCTGATTCATAACGGGCTGGTGTACCTCTGCCGGGAGAACGGCAACATTCTCTGCCTCGAAGCGGAAACCGGCACGGAGATCTATCAGGAGCGGACCCACCGGCACCGGCACCGGGCTTCGCCGCTGTTCGCTGCCGGGCATATTTACCTGACGGCCCGCGATGGCAAAGTCACCGTGCTGAAGGCCGGGCGCGAATTTGAAATTGTGTCGCAGAATGACCTGGGCGAATCGATCTCGGCGTCGCCCGCCCTGTCGAACGGGACGCTGTACCTGCGGTCGTTCGATGCTCTGTGGGCCATCCGCGGCAAGTGACCACCGGGAAAGAAACGCCGGGGTGTTTGCGGTTCCTGCTGAACTGCCTGGCGGTATAACGGATTGACAGTTTCATGATGAATGACAGGCCCGTTCATGCAGGCAGGTGCCTGCTGCTGTTGCTGGCTGCAGGAACTGGTCTGTACAGTTCCCCGGCGGTGCTGGCTCAGGACCTCTCTCAACCAGCAGCCGCAGCGGCGGGCTGGAAGGTGCAGGTCAGCTTTCCGGCTGAGGTGCACCAGAAACCGTTCACCGGGCGGGTGTATGTCTTCTTCAGCCGGCAGCGGGAAGAACCGCGGACCGGCCCCGGCTGGTTTCGTCCGGAACTGTTTGTTTCGCAGGATGTAATGAAGTGGCCGCCGGGGGAACCGCTGGAGTTCAGCCCGGCCACGCGGAAGACGGGGCTGAGCACGCCCTCTCTGCCGGCACCGTTTGATCCGGCGGGATACCGGGCCCAGGCGGTGATTCGCTTCAACCCCTATGAGCGGGAGGTGGGCACGGGGACCGGCAACGGGTTCAGCCGGGTCGCCATCATGCCGGCGGGGGAATCAGGTGAAACGGTTTCGCTGGAGGTGAACCAGCTGGTTCCGCCCCGAAAGTTTGAGAATACCCGCTGGAGCCGGGAGTTCCGGGTTCGGTCGGAACTGCTCAGCCGGTTTCATCAGCGGGATGTGTTTGTGAAGGGGTGCGTGACGCTGCCGGCCAGCTGGTACGACGACGCGGAGCGGAGATACCCGGTGATTTTCGCCATTCCCGGGTTTGGCGGAACGCACTTCATGGGACGACGGACGGAGCCGATTGCCGAGAATAACCCGCAGGGAGTGGAGTTCCTGCGGGTGACTCTCGATCCCTCCTGCCCGCTGGGGCATCATGTCTTCGCCGACTCGGACAATAACGGCCCGTGGGGCCGGGCGCTGGTCGATGAGTTTCTGCCCGCCTTTGACCGGGAGTTCCGCACGATTCCCGAAGCCGAGTCTCGGTTCCTCACCGGGCATTCTTCCGGCGGCTGGAGCAGCCTGTGGCTGCAGATTCAGCATCCGACGACGTTCGGCGGAACATGGAGCACCGCGCCGGATCCCGTTGATTTCCGCGATTATCAGCAGGTGAACCTGTATCAGCCTGGGAACAACATCTACACCGATGGCAACGGCCAGCCCCGGCCACTGGCCCGGTCCGGCGAGCAGGTGCTGTTATGGTATCGGGACTTTGCCGGCATGGAATGGTCGCTGGGACACGGCGGGCAGCTGCACAGTTTCGAAGCCGTATTCAGCCCCCAGTCCGCCACCGGCCGGCCTCAGCTGCTGTTCGACCGTCGCACGGGCGAGATTGATCTCGAAGTCGCCAGAAGCTGGGAGAAGTACGATATCCGCCTGAATCTGGAACGCAACTGGCCCCGGCTGAAGCAGCCGCTGGCGGGTAAGCTGCACGTCTTCATGGGCGACCAGGACACCTTCTACCTGGAAGGTGCGGCCGTGCTGCTGAAGAAAGCGCTGGCGGACCTGGGCAGCGATGCAGTGGTGGAGATTCATCCGGGGCGGGACCACAGCAACCTGCTGGCCGGCGGGCTGCGGGAGCGGATTCGGCAGGAGATGGTGGAGACGTTCCTCGCCACCCGCCCGGCGCAGCCGTGAATGCCATGACTGCAGGACAGTTCAGAAGGGCCAGAGCAGCGGTATCAGCACGACTGCTACGACGGCCAGTATCAGATTCAGCGGCCCGCCGATTCGCAGAAAGTCGCTGAAGCGATACCCTCCCGGTCCGTAGACCATCATATTTGTCTGGTAGCCGATCGGAGTCATGAAACTCGCCGATGCCGACAGAATCAAGGCGATAAGAAACGGGCGGGGGTCGGCGTTGTACAGCCGGGCTGTCTCAAGGCAGAAGGGAAACATCAGGACGGCAGCTGCGTTATTAGTAATTAACTCGGTCAGAATTGAGCCGACCAGGTAAATTGCTGCCAGTGCGGCAATCGGGCCCCCCGCCTGCGTCAGTTCCACTAATGTTTTCGCGATTGCGGTCGCTGCCCCGGAGTTTTCCAGCGCCGTACCGACGCCAAAGGCCGCCGCAATGGTCACCAGCACC
>JAGQPV010000803.1 GCA_020426545.1 Planctomycetaceae bacterium | reverse complement strand
GTTGAACTCAACGTCAAAACACGGGACCACGAAACGGATTGCGGGATCCCCGGTTATCTCCATACAAGCGATCAGTTTCCCACGCTCCGCAGGGACGATCGCTTCTGTGCCTGCCGATTGTAAAGTCCGAACAGCCGATTCGATACCAGCTGCCCCACTTCCCTTTCTGACCGGGGGCAGCAGCTCGGTTCATGGCTTGCGAGGGGCATGGAATTTCCGTCGTCTGCCAGCCGGGCGAACCGCCGAATTTCCTCACTTAATTCTGCCGCAGTCGATCGCGAAATGCCTGAATCAGGCGACTCTGAAACCGGTAGGGGTTCCAGACCACCGCTACCGTGCGGATTGGTTTCCGTCCGGCGAACGAGCGATACACCCGGCGATCACTCTGATCCCGCTGCCGGGCCATGGCCGGAATCATCGAGACGCCGTGCGACAGAGAAACCAGCTCCTGCACCATCGCCAGCTGACTGGTTCGCTCGACCGCCACCGGCTGAAACGACCGCTGGCGACAGAACGAAACGATGTGATCTGTCAGACAGTGGGCCTCCTCCAGCAGGACAAAGGGGTACGGTTGCACATCCGCAATACGGATCTTTTCCTTCGCCGCCAGCGGATGCTCGGGTGGCAGCACCAGCAGCAGTTCCTCTTCGAACAGCGGTTCAACTTCGAGGTATTTTGCCGGCACGGGCAGCGCCAGAATGGCCAGATCGATCTCGCCCTGCGTGCAGCTTCTGATCAGTGCATCCGTGGTGTGCTCCTGCACCACCACAGTGGCCTGGGGAAACTCCGCGGCAAATTCCCGCAGCACCTCCGGCAGAAAGTAAGGCGCAATGGTTGGGATGGCCCCCACCCGCACCCGGCCGCTCTGCCCGTCATCGGTAATCTCGGCTTTGGTATCTTCCAGAATGGCCAGCACCTGCTGAGCCCGGGCCTGCAGCAGAACACCGGCATCCGTCAGTGAGACCGACCGCGTCTTGCGCTCAAAGACTGGCTGACCGAGTTCCTCCTCCAGCCGCTGAATCGACCGGCTCAGTGCCGGCTGCGAGATCGTCAGATCTTCCGCCGCCCGGGTGAAACTCTGGCGTGCAGCCACCCCCAGAAAGTACCGCAGCTGATCAAGGTCCACTGGTGTGCTCCCCTCCTCTCTCGCCGTCAATGCATCACATGCATGGATCATAGAGAAGGAATGCATTGGGTTTCCAGTTCCCCGGCTGCCATAATCAACCTGTGAAGACGGGCGGGCCGGCTGCAGCCTGCAGTGAAACAGTGCTCTCACCTGTGCAGTCTGATCGATCCACGAAAGAAAGGGACAACCATGGCATGGCGACCTCTCTGGAGCTGCCTGGCGGCAACGGCATTGATGACGACTGCGGGGTGTATGGGGCAGAATGGCCCGGCTCTCGCGAAAGAGGATGGCAATTCTGAATCCAGCAAACCCGAAGCAGCACAGGAGAACTCAGGCAGCCCGCAGCAGGCACCGCCGGTCAGCGGGTGCCCGGTGATGGGGAACGGCCCGTCGGCCATGGCTCGCCCCACCGCAGCGGGGGCGATGTCGAATGGCGACTGGTGGCCGAATCAGCTGAACGTGGGGATTCTGCACCAGAACTCGGTGAAGGGTAATCCGCTGGGCGAGGACTTCGATTACGCCGAGGAGTTTCAGAAGCTCGACCTCGACGCCGTGAAGCAGGATATTCGGCAGCTGATGACCACCTCGCAGGACTGGTGGCCAGCCGATTACGGGCATTACGGTCCGCTGTTTATCCGCATGGCCTGGCACAGCGCGGGCACCTACCGCGTGAGTGATGGTCGCGGCGGCGCCGGCTACGGCACGCAGCGGTTCGCCCCGCTCAACAGCTGGCCCGATAACGCCAACCTCGACAAGGCCCGCCGCCTGCTGTGGCCGATCAAGCAGAAGTACGGCAACCGCATTTCCTGGGCGGACCTGATGGTGCTGACGGGTAACGTGGCCCTCGAATCGATGGGCTTTGAGACATTCGGTTTTGGCGGCGGCCGCGAAGACGTGTGGGAGCCGCAGAAAGATATTGACTGGGGACCGGAAAGCGAGTGGCTGGGCGACAAGCGGTACAGTGGCGATCGCGAACTGCAGAACCCGCTGGCCGCCGTCCAGATGGGGCTGATCTACGTTAATCCGGAAGGTCCGAATGGCAAGCCCGATCCGCTGGCTGCAGCACGGGATATCCGCGACACGTTCGGTCGGATGGCAATGAACGATGAGGAAACCGTCGCCCTGATCGCCGGGGGGCACACCTTCGGCAAGGCGCATGGAGCGGGCAAAGCCGATCATGTCGGTGCCGAGCCGGAAGCCGCCGGCATTGAACAGCAGGGCCTGGGCTGGAAGAACAGTCTCGGCAGGGGAAACGAGGGCGACACCATCACGAGCGGACTGGAAGGCGCATGGA
>JAGQPV010000802.1 GCA_020426545.1 Planctomycetaceae bacterium | reverse complement strand
CCCAATGTGCTGCTGCTGAACGACAACGGCCGGTTCAAAGTCAGCGGCGAAGAGTCGGTTCGCATTTCCACCCGGGCCACGGGCGGCCTGCTGGTCGATCTGGATAATGATGGCGACCTTGATCTGTATGTCTCCAGCATGCCGGCGGCCGAAGGCGGCGGGCTGGCCAAACGGCTGGGCTTTCCGCTCGCCGGCTGCTCGCTGTTTCGCAATGAGGGCAAAGGCCAGTTCACCGAAATCTCCGCCGGCAACGGAGCCTGCCCGGCGGGCTTCGGTGGCCGCAGTGCGTGCGTGCTGGATTACGATGGCGACGGCCTGCTCGACCTGCTGGTGGGCGAAGATCCGCTGCCGGGCTACAATGGCTCGAAGACCAGAAGCTCGCGGCTGTTCCGCAATCTGGGCGACCTGCAGTTTGAAGATGTCTCCCGCAAAGTCGGCCTGCCGGAAGGGATTCCCGGCCTGGGCGTGGCAGCGGGCGATGTGAATAACGATGGCTGGCCCGACTTCTTCCTGGCCTCCAACCGGGGCGGGAACCGGCTGTTTCTGAACGATGGCAAAGGCCGCTTTCGCGAATCGCCCGGCAGTCAGCAGCTGTTCGACTGGCCCACGGCCACCGGCGACAACATGGTGTGCGGCGTGTGCCTCGGCGATGTGAACCGCGATGGCCTGCTCGATATCGTGCTGGGCCAGCACTTCAAGCAGCCCTGGCGGGAACCGGTGGCCAACCGGCTGTACCTCAACCGGGGTGTGAAACAGGGCGTGCCGCAGTACGACGATGTGACCGAGGAAGTCGGCCTGGTGCCCCTGCCGATGAAGGCCCCGCATGTCGAACTGCAGGATTTCGACAACGACGGCTGGCCCGACCTGCTGACCAGCATTGTGATGTACGATGGCGACCAGCCGCACCCCGTCATCTTCCGTCATACGGGCGTGAAGAACGGCATGCCCGTGTTCCGGCAGGAAGCCCTGGGTGCGAATGACTTCCCCACCGCGGCCGATGTGGCTGAGAAGAACACGGGCAAGTTCTTCGCGAAGATGATTGAAGACGGCAAGGTGATTTACGGTGCGCCCATGCCTTCCGCCGATTACAACCGCGATGGACGGCTCGACCTGTTCCTCGCCAACTGGTGGGTGGAACGGCCTTCGCTGCTGCTGCGGAACGAAACCGAAGGCGGGCACTGGCTCGATGTCATGGTCGAGGGCAGTGGCAACGTGAACCGCATGGGCATCGGCAGCCGGGTGGAAATCTATCAGCCCGGCCAGCTGGGCCAGGCCGCTGGCCTGGTCGGCTGTCGGGAAATCGCCGTGGGTTACGGTTATGCCTCCGCGCAGGAAGCAGCGGCCCACTTCGGTCTGGGTGAACTGAAAACCTGCGATGTGCGGGTCATTCTGCCGCACGGTGCGGGCACCATCGAGAAGAAGAATGTCGAGGCCGACCAGCGGGTGACGCTCAGTCGCTGACGTTCGTCATCGGCAGCGGCTTCTCCTTTCCTTTCACGAACCGGTTTGCGCCTGTGGCCCGTTACTTCAAGTTTCGTTCTCCCGCTGACCTCGTCACCGAAGCCGCCCGCCTCGGCGAAACGCTCGATGTGACGGAAGATTTATCTTCGCTGTTCACACCGCTGCAGATTGGCGGGCTGACAGCTGCGGGCCGGCTGGTCGTTCAGCCGATGGAAGGCTGCGACGGCACGACTGAAGGTTTCCCCGACGAACTGACGTACCGCCGGTATCAGCGGTTTGGTGCCGGTGGTGCGCCGGTCATCTGGGGGGAAGCCACCGCCATTGCGGGCAACGCCCGCATGAATCCCCGGCAGCTGTGGCTCAACGACCGCACAGCCTCCGCCATCGAGCAGATGCTGGCCGACTGCCGCGAGGCGCACCGGGAACGGTTTGGCGGCGACGGGCCGATCATTGGCCTGCAGCTGACGCATTCCGGCCGGTTCAGTTTTCAGAAACCGCTGCTGGCCGTGCACGATCCGATTCTCGACCCGCTCACCCGCGATAAGAAGACGGGCCGCACGGTCGATGATTCCTGCCCGCTGCTCTCAGACAGCGAACTGGAGGCCATTGAAGACCAGTACATCGTAGCCGCCCGGCTGGCGGCGAAGATCGGCGTCGATTTCGTCGATATCAAGCAGTGCCACCGCTATCTGCTCTCGGAACTGCTGGCCGCCCGCGACAGGCCTGGCCCCTACGGTGGCAGCCTCGAAAACCGTACCCGGCTGGTGCGGAATGTGGTGACCCGCATTCGCAGCGAACTGCCGGATCTGCTGATTGCTTCCCGGCTGAATGCCTGCGACGGCATCCCCTATCGCAAACCTGCGGGACGTGAATCCGCCGGCGAACCCCTGCCGGGAGAACCCTGTTCGCACGAGCTGCCATTGTCGGCCGCCTTCGGTACCAATCCCGCAGATCATTTGCAGGAGGACCTGA
>JAGQPV010000801.1 GCA_020426545.1 Planctomycetaceae bacterium | reverse complement strand
AGGTGCCACGGGAGCTGCGCGGCCTGTTTGAAGAACTGCCGGCTGCCAGGTTTCAGCTGGATATGTCTTCCACCCTGCACCGCCAGCAGAGGAAATGTCCGTTCAGCCACCCACCGGAGTAAGTGCCTGTCCGGAAATCCTTGTCCCATACCCCTGCTTGTGCCTTTATTTCAGACCGCACACGTGGGGTTGGGGTGACACGAGGTTTCCGGACAGTCACTCAGTCGGGAGAAAGTCAGCCGGGAGACTGCGTCGTGTGCCGCCCGACCGTAAGTCACCCTGAAGAAGGGGCTTACTGAATGATGACCGGGCCGGAAGGAATCGAGTGAACCAGCTGGTTGTTGCGGTCCCGCAGTTCCACGTTGATTCGCAGCAGAAATTCCGACTGCTGCGGTGCCAGCTCCAGCAGGACATCGGCTCCGACTTTCAGTCCATGCATCCGTTCCTGCCGCAGGCCAAGTTCGGCCAGCCGCTGCATCAGTCCGGTTCGCAACGGAGCGACTTCCACGTCGACAGGCCCGTCGATGCTGCCTGAGACAAACTGGCTTTCCCCGCGGGATTCCATGTATTCCGCGATTCGGCCGGCCAGGCGGTCGAGTTCCCGGGACACTGCCGCATGAGCGGACAAGTCGCCGATTTCGCTCAGCCGGGCGTAGGGATCCGGCGAAGCGGGATCGAGGGGAACCCGCTGTTCGAATGAGACAATCCGCGCGTTGTCCCGGTCCCGCAGTTCCAGTTCGACAATCATGGCCAGCGATTTCCCGCTGCCGGCCAGCCACACATCGCCCGAGAGTTTCGTGGCAATCCGGCGGGAAAGCTGCACCGGTCCCGCCTGGATCGCCTGCTCTACAATCTGCCGGACCCGCGGGCCCAGCTCGCTGCCGGCCGGTCCTTCCACCGCTCCGGAGACCAGCGCGGTTTCTCCGCGGCCTGCCAGTGTATCGCTGACCTGATTCACCAGGGCCAGCACGGCGGCATGCCCGGCGCGACCGGGGGAAAGCGACTGCAGTGCCTGACCGATCTGTTCCGAAAGCTGTTCATCCGGCAGCTGGCCGGAGGCACCCGAGGCGGCCGCCTGATTGTCCGCGGGGACCACATCCGGCACGGGCTGAGGGACAGTCCTGCCGTCCCGATCAGGCCACGTCATCGCCACGAGCACCAGCAGTCCCCCTGCGAGCACGCACCCCAGCGTGGCGAGAATCGTCCGCAGATCCAGCTGCCGCGAAGCCGGCGCGGGTGAGACTCCACTGGTGCGGGTCGTCTCGTCGTCGGCCGCTTTCGAGGCGGGCGAAGACTGCCTGGCAGGGTCGGTCTGGCTGATCGACTGGCCGTGCCGGTCCGTTGAGTCGCTGGAATTCACCGGTGGGTTCTCCCGCTGTGTTCGTCTGAGGTCTGCCTCATCGGGGGGAAGATCCCCCGTGGCCTGGATCCGTTCCAACTCCGCGATGACAGACTCCATCGACTGAAAGCGGTTTTCGGGACGGCGGGAAACCATTTTCCGGTAAGTCGCGTCCAGCGATTCGGGCAGCCCGGGAAGTGTCTCCCGCAGACCGGGTGGTGTCTCTTCCCGATGGGCAATCAGTTCCTGCATTTTCGTACGGCCGGGAAACATGGCCTGGCCGGTCAGCAGGTAATACAGCGTGCAGCCCAGCCCGTACACATCGGCCCGTTCATCGGCCTGGCGGCTGTCGATGGCCTGCTCCGGGGCCATGTACCCCACGGTGCCCATCGTGATGCCCATCTCCGTCAGCTCGCAACGGTCGGCATTCCGCGTCGTGCCGGCGTCCGGGCGTTCCAGCCGGGCCAGCCCCAGATCGAGCACTTTGATTACTCCCTGGCCATCCCGCAGCAGGTTGGACGGTTTCACATCGCGATGGACAATTCCATTCGCATGGGCGCACGCCAGGCCCCGGGCCGCCTGCAGAATGCAGTCCACCGCCTGGCGGGGCGACAGCGGACCAGAGTGCCGCACCTGGCGGGCGAGGTCTTCTCCTTCAACATACTCCATCACCAGGTAATGCAGGCCGTCGTCCTCGCGGGCGTCGAAGGCCCGCACGATGTTCGGATGATCGACCCGCCCGGCTGCTTCCACCTCCCGGTGAAACCGCTCGACCGCTTCGGCTGAATCGAGCTGGCTTTCCGGCAGCACCTTCAGGGCAACCGTCCGCCGCATCCGCCGGTGCCGGGCACGAAACACGGTGCCCATTCCGCCGGAACCCAGGATCTCCTGCAGTTCGTAATCGCCCAGGACGAGATAATCGGAAGAGCCCCGGCTGAGCACGCCGGTCTGGTAGTCCGTCAGCACCTGCTGCTCGCACAGGTAACCGGCGAATTCCGCGGCCGAGGTGGGACGCCGGTCATCAGGCAGACGCCGCTGGACGGCTTCCACGTCCTCGGCCGTCATCAGCCCGCTGTTGACCAGGCAGCGGATGAAG
>JAGQPV010000800.1 GCA_020426545.1 Planctomycetaceae bacterium | reverse complement strand
AGAGCGCGGACATGAACATTCTTTCCAGAGGAAGGCCCCGGAGTACAGAAAACACCGGGTGAACACAGGTTGAGGCGGGAGTAAAGCAGGCGGGTCAGTCAGCAAGGAAATACGGCCGCGGAAGAAAGCTTCTATCAGGTTCCATGTTAAGAACCAGTTTCATTTTCAACATGACTATTCCTTTCATTTTTGCACCTCCGAGGTATTCGTCAAGGATCATTTCTGTACGTCCGTTACAAATGTGCGGGACAGTTCGCGGGATCCTGCTCGCAACTTCCGCCGGAGGCCCGCTATGCTGCAGGGCACCCCACTGAGGCGGCACCTGGGGACTGCGGCAGTCCCCCTCTGTTCCTCGGCATCAATCCGGAAGATCGACCATGTGGCAACCCCAGGACCCGGCAGACGACTCAATGGCCGGCGATTTTGAAGCAGAACAGCCCCACCGCTGGCCTCTGGGATGCATGATCTGGTCGGCGGGGGCCATGGGCCTGCTGATCACCCTGGCCGTGCTGTCGGTGCCAGTGGTCCAGCAGGCACGGGCCCGAGCGGCAATTCAGGCAGTGGGGGGCAGTATTGAACTGGCGGATGAACCATTTGCCTGGCTGGCCTGGCTGGGCGATTCCGTCGGGGTGCCACTGCTCTTTCCCGTCGGGCATATCGACCTGGACGGCTGTGTGGTCAATGACGACACCTGGCAGGCGGTGCTGCATGTGGCCGGGCCGCAGCTGCAAGTCGTGTGGGTCGATGGTACCGGGCTGACAGATCAGCAGCTGGCCGAACTGACGGAGCGGGCCCCCGGCCTGCTGTGGCTGACGGCTCTGGAAAGCCGGCTGACAAACCAGGGACTGGCCAGCCTGGCCCGCTGCCCGGAACTGAACAACCTGGCCATCGACTCTCCGCAGCTGAGCGCCGGCTGGGTCGGCGACCTGCCCCCGCTCAAATCGCTGACCGGCATCGAGCTGAGCGACATTGTCTGGGACGAAGCAACCGTGGCGTCCATCAGCCGGTGTACCAGTCTGGATACCCTGGCCCTCACGCGGGCGACTTTCCCCAGGCAGGCACCTTCCGCCGACTGGTCACCCCCAGCCCCGTCTCTGCGGGCGCTGAGCATTACTGATTCCACCCTGACGGAAGCCGGCCTGGAACTGCTGGGCCATTCGGGAGCCCTGCACACACTGCACTTCAGCGAGGTCACCTTTCCCGCATCCGGCTGCCGGCACCTGGCCCGCCTGAAGCACCTGGACGAACTCAGCCTGTATGCCTGCCGAATCTCAGATGAATGCGTCGCCGAACTGGCCAGCTGCACCAGCCTGGGCAGCGTTGCCCTGTGGAATTCCCCCGTGAACGGTGCCTGCCTGGAATCCCTCAGCAGGCTGCCGGAACTGGTTGCACTGGACCTCGACGGGACCACCGTGCAGGCTGAACAGTTGAAATACCTGGCGGACTACCCGAAACTGGAATCACTTGATCTTACGAACACGTCCCTCACCGACGAGGCCATCCCCCATCTGGAGCGATGCCGGAAACTGACCGTGCTCCTGCTTTCGGGGTCACGAATCACCGCGGACGGACTGAAGCGGCTGAAGGCCAGCCTGCCTGGCTGCGAAGTCGCCCACGACATCGCCGAATCGCCAGGTGCGGCCCTCCACAACGGCCCGATAGTCAACTGAAGGACTGCGCAGGAAACAGACAGCTGCCGGCGGAGTCATTCCACGGTCCTGTCGGGAATTTCCGTCTGGTACGGGGCACACAGGCTGATACGCTGAACTGAAGGCTCTGGCGGGGCAGAAGCCGGCCAGCAGCGGTTTGAATAGAATGTTCCTGGTGCTGGTTTTCGGCACCTCCATCTTCCTGCAAGGGGCTTCCCCATGCTGCGTCTTACCGGCCGGGCCACTGCTCAGACCTGCGACGGACTGACACGACGTGACTTCCTCGAAGCTGGCTCACTGGGGGCTGTCGGGCTGTCACTGGCCCAGATGAAGCAGCTGGAAGCAGCGCAGCAGTCCGCCCCGGACAACGACCGTGCGGCCATCATGATCTTCAACCTGGGTGCGCCCAGTCAGCAGGATCTGTTTGACCCCAAACCGGCTGCACCGGCCGAAATCCGTGGCCCGTTCAAGGATATCGCCACGGCTTCGGGCGAATTCCGCCTGACGGAAGTGCTCCCGCTGCACGCGAAGCACGCCGATAAATTCTCGGTGGTGCGGGCCTGCCATCACACAGCGGCCGCCGTGCACGATACCGGCCACCAGATGATGCAGACCGGCCGGCTGTTCTCCGGCGGGGTGAACACGCCGCATGCCGGCTCGGTGCTGGCCTACCTGCGGGGCCGCAAAACCGACCTGCCGGCCCATGTGCTGATGCCCGAAACCATGGGCCGCACGGGCGGTAACCTGCCGCACGGGCAGGACGGGGGCTTCCTGGGCAAGGCTTACGA
>JAGQPV010000799.1 GCA_020426545.1 Planctomycetaceae bacterium | reverse complement strand
CACTGTGCCAATGGCAATTACCCGCACGTCCAGGTTCTGCAGCCGCTGCTCGATGTCGGTGGAAGTGGCTGCGGGCAGAGTCTTCGCCAGCGACCGCGTCAGCGCGATGGCCTCCACGGCTGCTCCACCGGTTCGCAGGCGGGCGGGAATCGTACTGAGATAACCGATCAGATTGTCAACCAGTTCCTCGCGGCCTTTCTCCGGCCAGTGAGCCGCGGGAATGGTATTGAGCACGCTGATGGCCGCGAGCCGGCTGCGGCCACTCTGTACCAGCCGCACCAGGTCAGCAAACTTTTCGGCTTCGTGACCGGGAATCGACACCAGCGAGCGGACAGCCGCATCGTGCAGCGTCTCCCCGCCGCCGCTGATGCTGAGACTTTCCACTGGAATCTCCTGCTTCTTCACGCCCGGCCCGGCCCACGAAACCACCAGGCCATCTCCGCCGCCGTTGTCGAAATACGTTACGACCAGGTCGTGCAGCCCGGCCGACAGCTGCACCTTGCCGGACTTCTCCGTCATGCCATGCAGGCCATCGTTATTGACGATCTGCTGCCCATCGACAAACAGCCGCGAACCATCGTCGGACGAGGTGTAGAAGGTGTACCGGCCCGACTTCGGCACGCTGATCATGCCGGTAAACTTCAGCGCGAACTTGTCGGGCTGCTGCCGCTGGGGCACATTCAGTTCGATCTTCGGAACAATGCCGCTGGCCTTCGGCTTCATTTTCGCCAATGTTTCGAGGGCCACATTCGGGCCGCTCGGTGCGAAGTATTCCACGCGGATACCCGTCTGCTGCAGCTCCGAACCGGCCGGCTCGGCATCGAGACCGGGGGGGAGTTCAAACATCAGCGAACGGACATCGTCATACAGGCTGCCGCGCAGCTCGTCGCTGGTCACCTGCGGGACCGCCGCCAGGAAATCACGGAGGCTGCCCTTGCTCTTCGAAGCGGCGAACCACGCCCGGTTGCCGGTGCCGTCGGTCTGAATCAGTGCGGCGAAGGCCAGCCGGCGGGTGGCCGACTCCCGGCCAGTCAGGGCCAGCTGTTCGATGCGGTTGCGGGACGTTTGCAGGTCGGCTGGCTTCTGTTCGCCAAACAGCGGAAACAGGGCGGACAGGTTCTTCGTCTGGCCGGCCGCATCGCGATCGGCGATCAGCTGCAGCAGGTAGTTCAGCGGCTGGGAATCTTTGAGCGCGGCCAGTCCGTTCAGCGCTTCCCGCAGCGCGGCAACCGGCGCTTCGGGTCGGCTGAGTACGGCTTCGTACACGGCGGCCGTGCGTTCCAGCCGCAGCAGGTCGTCCACGGGGGCAGTTTTGAGCGCATAGGCCAGGCCGGCCTGCGACAGCGGTTTGCCGGCCTGAATGGCCTCATGAATCAGCTGGTCGACGGGAATCTGTTCCGTGGCGTACTGCAGCACGATGTCCAGCTCGGGATCGAGCGGACGGACGGAGACTTCAAAAATGACCTCGGCAGCTGCCGGCCCGCCAAACTCCACTGCCGCCTTCACCGCTTCGGCCCGCACCAGCGGAGATTCATCGCGGGCAGCGGCCAGCAGCGTCTGCTGTCCATCATTCACCCGCCCGGCCCAGTGGCCCAGCGTGCGGATGGCGGCGGCGCGAACCCGGGGTTCCTCCGCCTGGAACACGGTCCGCAGCAGGTCGCCGTTCGGAGCACGCTGTTCTTCCAGCACCCACAGACATTCCAGCAGGGCCTGTGCATCGGCCGGCTGCGACACATCCTGCGTGGCAGCCCAGCGGGTGACCTTGCTGATAACTTCTTCGGAATCGCGGCCCGTCAGTTCGAGCCGAGCCCGGTAGCGGGTGGAGTTTTCAGCCGCGTGGAATGCCTGGCAGACTTCTTCAATGGGTTTGCCGCGAAGCTTGACTGGCTCCAGCAGGTCGCGGCCTTTGTATGTCACCCGGTAAATCCGGCCGTGCTTCTGGTCCCGGTTCGGATCCCGCATGTTGTGCTGCATATGGCCGATGAGTGCGTTGTGCCAGTCGGCAATGTACAGCGCCCCGTCGCCGCCGATTTCCAGATCGCTGGGGCGGAAGTTTGGATCATCCGACTGCATGATCGGGTCGACTTCCTCGGCGGTGATTTCCGCACCGTTGTAATGCACCTCGTGCTGCAGCACGCCCAGAAAGCCAATGGCATTCGAGATCAGAAAGTTGTTCTGCAGTTCGGGCGGGAAGTGGCTGCTGGAAAGAATGCCGGTGGCCGGCACGGGGCGGACACGCTTCACAAACCAGTGCCGGTTGCCGATTCCCTTGCCGATGTTGACGTACGAACCGGTGCCGCTGGTGCCATCGTTGGCGAACTGATAACCCCAGCGGTCAAACACATCGCCGTGCGGGTTGGGGCCGATGGGAAAGTGGAACTCGGTTTCAAAGGTGCGGGGGTTGAAGCGGTACACACCACTGCGGCCGGAACGAAAGGTAG
>JAGQPV010000007.1 GCA_020426545.1 Planctomycetaceae bacterium | reverse complement strand
CTCTGGCGTTTGAAATGCAATATTGGCCAGCAAACCGGTCATGAGTGACCGATGAATGGATGGCAGGTCGTTCTTTCGATCATTGAAGGGGTGCAGATGGGCCGCTCGTCGCAGCGATTCATCGTCGCTTTCTGACAGCAGGTCCTTCAGCTGGCGATGCACATCCACCCACTCACGCATTCGCAACCATGACAGAAAGTTCTGCTGGCACCACTTTCGTAACTGACTGTTCGACAGCTTCAGACTTCGTTCATGCCAGGCGTCCCACAGGTTCAGCAGCGTCAAAAAGTCTGAGTCTCGGTGCTTAAACTGAGCGTGAGCTTCATCGGCTGCCTGTTGTTTCTCGATAGGACGTTCACGCGGATCCTGAATTTCCAAAGCAGCAGCGATGGCCATGACTTCGGGTGCGGCATGTTCTTCTATAGATGCAAGAATGATGCGGCTGATACGGGGATCAACAGGCATGCGAGCCATCCGGCGACCAATTTCCGTCAGATTACCTTCTGCATCGATCGCTCCAAGTTCTTCCAGTGTTTTGTATCCTTCACGGACGGTTGAAGTACGTGGAGGATCCAGAAATGGAAAGTCGTCGATGTGCCCCAGCTTCAAATGAATGGTTCTAAGTATGACCGAAGCCAGATTCGTTCTCTGGTGTTCGGGTGACGTAAACGCTTCGCGGCTGTTGAAGTCCTGCTGACTGTAAAGACGAATGCAGACTCCGGGGCCGATTCGACCGCATCGACCAGCTCTTTGATTTGCGGAAGCCTGCGACACGGGTTCAATCGGCAGTCGCTGCACGCCCGACCGCGAAGACCAGCGGCTGATGCGGGCCGTCCCCGGGTCAATCACCGAGAAAATCCCCGGCACCGTCAAAGACGATTCGGCCACATTCGTTGCCAGCACAATCCGCCGGTGGGGGTGCGGCTGGAAGACCCGGCTCTGTTCCCGGACCGAAAGTCTCCCGTAGAGCGGCAGGATTTCTGTCTCACGGCCGGCATAATCGCCGGGAATTCGCCGGCCCCGCAGCGAAGTGGCTGTCTCGCGAATGTCGCGTTCCGTGGGCAGAAACACGAGCATGTCGCCGTTGTTTTCTCCCGCCAGCTCGCACACCGCCGAGAAAATTGATTCCTGCAGATCGGGTTCGGCTGGCGTGCCTCCGGGGGTTTCGCGATCTTCCAGCGGCCGATAGCGGACTTCCACCGGCCAGGTCCGTCCGGAAACTTCAATCACCGGGGCAGGGCGGCCCTCAATCGTAAAATGCCGGCTGAACTTTTCCGCATCCAGAGTGGCCGACGTGATAATGACCTTCAGGTCGCTCCGCTTTTCCAGCAGCCGCCGCAGAATGCCCAGCAGAAAATCGATATTCAGCGAGCGTTCGTGTGCCTCATCGATAATCAAAGTGTCGTACTGTTCGAGAAACCGGTCTCCCTGCGTTTCCGCCAGCAGAATTCCATCGGTCATCACCTTCACCCGGGTCAACGGGGAGGTGGCATCCGCAAACCGCACCCGGAAACCCACCGCATCGCCCACGGCCGAACCAACTTCTTCCGCCACCCGGGCCGCCACGCTGCGGGCTGCAATCCGCCGGGGCTGCGTATGGCCGATGGTTCCCTCCACGCCGCGGCCCAGTTCGAGGCAGATTTTCGGCAGCTGGGTCGACTTGCCGGAACCGGTCTCGCCGCAGATGACCACAACCGGATTCGCCTGAATCGCCGCCGCAATTTCTTCCCGCCGGGAAGTAATCGGCAGTTCCTCATCCCACTGAAGCTTCAGCTTCCGGTTCCGCCGCTGTTCACACAGTTTCCGCGAACTGGCGATCTGCTCGGCCAGCCGGGCCCGCTGGCGTTCCGACTGCTGTCGAGCCGCAGTCTGCCCGTTGTCCGGTTTGCCCTCGCCGTCTGTTCCCCCCGTGCTTCCCGATTTGTTCTTTCTGGCCGGTCGCTCTCCCTGCAGCTGACGAATCTGCCGCCGGAATCGAAACCTGTCGACGCGAAGACAGCCATCCAGCTGCCGCTCCAGCTCAGCGAGAGTGGGCGGTGCGGTGGCGGGCGAACCTGGTTGCGAACCGGACATAAGGGGCAAAATCATCGAAGGAAGGGATGGACGGAAGGGACGGCTGATGGCCGGGCCGTCGGTGGAAATTTCCGGACAGCCGGCTCGTTCCAGTCCGCCTGGCACACACAGCCCGCCAGCACAGGGACCGGCTGCCTGGAACGGGCACGAAGCCCGGGGGAACAGCAGATACCTTATCGGCCAGAGGCTGTGCTGTAGAGACAGCCCGGACAGAAAGGAAACCATTTCGGGCACAGCCCGTCAATTGGAACCGGCCGGTGTCGCCCGGTCGTGGGAAGTCCGGCATTCCCGCACGGAACAGGAGATGAGGAATCGACCGCCTCCGCTCATTCTCTGTTCCATTCCATTTCAACTCACCTCGTCCCGATTCCACTGCGCCGTCGCAGACTCCCCGGGGAACCGGCACAACGTCGCCTGGTGAGACAGAACCCCTGCCCGACGTCCAGGTTCGCGCGAAAAGGTCCACCAGTCGGGCGCCCTGTGCGGTTACAATGCCACAGCATGAACCGTGCACCAGGTTGACGGGCGTACGTCACCTGCGAGGACACGGGAACAGCGAGGACAGGGGGATCGCCCGACGACCCGGCAATCCCTGCCGCGTACCGAACAATACGCCGGCAATAGAGACATTCGACCATCTGACCAGTAGTTTCCGTCGCTGGTTGACCGGCTTTCCGGCTGGCAGCTAGAATCCGGCTGGAGACGGCGCGTGCTTCTGCCGCACTATCAGGAAATCCGGGCGTGGCTTATCTTAAACTCATTCAGGGAAACACGCCGGGCCAGATTCTGGAGCTGAACAGCGGGCGGATGGTGCTGGGACGGCACCCCAACTGCGAAATCGTGCTCGATAATCCGGCCATCAGCCGCCAGCACGCCCTGCTGCTGGAAAGTCACGGTACCTACTTTCTGGAAGATCTCCGCAGTCGCAACCGCACCTTCATCAACGATACGACCTTACAGGGCCGCGTCGAACTCAAGGACGGAGACGTCCTGAAGGTCTGCGATTACGTCTTCTCCTTCCACAGCTCGCTCCCGGCTGCCGAGATCGACCCGCTTCCTCCGGTCGTCCCCGCGGAGGCCCCCGAGCCCGATCAGGACAGCGGGGCAGCCATCACACTGACGGAACCGCTGACCGACGATCAGCTGGAAGCGGCGGAGAAGTTTGCCGAAGAGTTCGCCAGTGAAGACTCTTCCCGGCTGACCATGGGCGGAACTCCCGAGCTGGAAGATCAGTCGGCCGGAAGCCATCAGATTGATGTCAGCAACGAGAACTCTTCCATCATCAGTACGATGGGAGCACGGTCCGGCGAACTGCATCTGCGGGTTCGCCCGGAAGCCACATTGCGGGCCGTTCTCGACATGACCCGCGATCTGTCGAGCGTCCTCAAGCTGAACGACGTGCTGGGCAAGGCACTGGACGGCCTGCTGAGAGTGTTCGCTCATGCGGATTCCGGCTTTGTACTGCTGCGGGAACCGGGCCGCCGGAAGCTGGTGGTAAGCGCGACACGGATTCGCCCCTCAGCCGCCATTCGCCGGCGGGGAGGAACCCCGGGCTCGGAAGAAGACGTCGTGCGGGTCAGCATGACGATCGTGCGGAAGGTGCTGGAATCCTGCCATGCCGTGCTGAGTGCCGACGCAGTCCGCGACAAGCGGTTTCAGCAGAGTGAAAGCCTGTGCGATCTGCGGATTCGCTCCGTCATGTGCGCCCCGCTGCTGGCCAAAGATGGCGAAATCCTCGGCGTGCTGCAGATCGATACGCGGGATCCTTCCCGGCAGTTCACCGAAGACGACCTGGACATGTTCACGGCGGTCGCCGGCACCTGTGGCCTCGCCGTGGAAAACGCCCGGCTGCATGAAACCATCGTCCAGAAGAAGGCCGTCGAGCGGGAACTGGAGTTTGCCACCCAGGTGCAGCTGGGCTTCCTGCCGGACACCCAGCCACAGGTTCCCGGCTACGAGTTCGACGACTATTACGAAGCGGCCCAGAGTGTGGGCGGCGATTATTTCGATTACATCCGCCTGCCGGATGATCGCATTGCCATCGCCGTGGGCGATGTGGCCGGCAAGGGGGTTCCCGCAGCCCTGCTGATGGCCCGTCTGTATTCCGCCGCACGGTACCACCTGCTGACTGCGCCGTCCCTCGGCCGGGCCATGTCCGGGCTGAACACGGAGATCCATTCCAGCGGGCTGGGCCACCGGTTCATCACCTGTATTTTCACATTGCTGGATCCTGCGAAACATCAGGTTACCATAGCCAACGCCGGGCACATGCCGCCGCTGGTTCGCAAGCCGAGCGGGAAGGTGGAAGCGGTGACGCATGCCGACTCGGGCATGCCGCTGGGGGTCGTCTCCGATCAGGAATTTTCCGAGACGAAACTGAAGATTCCGCCGGGAACCAGCTTCACCTGGTATACCGACGGCATCACCGAAGCCATGAACGGGAACCGGGAGATTTATGGTCGCGAGCGGCTGTCGCAATGTATTTCCCGAGCGGAAAGCAAACCCCGTTCGACAGTCAAAGCCATCGTGGAAGATGTGGAGCAGTTCAGCCGGATTCAGTCGCAGCGGGACGACATGTGTCTGGTCTGTCTGCGTCGACTGGCCACCGGCGAAGTGCAGCACGAAGGTGAGAAGGCCTCCTCATCCGACTCATCCATCAACCGTCGTCGCCCCACCGGCCGACGAAAGTAGACTCCACCCCGCCATCGAACGGCAGGGCAGCTGCCCGAACAACGGCAGCCATCAGACATCAGCTGCAGTCAACTGCCAGCACCAGCCGGGCCGGTCTTCCGCCAGCAGCAGCCGCAGCAGCAGCGGGACATCTGTCGGCCAGCCGATCGCCACAGATCGTTCCCCGGCGATTCCTGCAGTGAGGGGGCCTGCCACCGGAAACAGCCGGTGAAGGCAGCCCGACCTGTCCCCGGACTGCGGGACTGTATTTACCTGACTTCTTTCTCCGCCGATAATTCTCCGCACATCGTTCGCCCCTCCGGTTCATCAACGGGCAGCCCGCCCTGTCAGGACTGCGATTCTGTGACTCTTACCGTTGACTCGATTTTCGCTCCCGAGGGAGCCATTGCCCGCCGCCTGCCCACGCACGAATCCCGGCCGGAGCAGCTCGAAATGGCGAACGCCGTGGCCCGCGCCGTGGCCGACGAAACCCACCTGCTGGTAGAAGCGGGAACCGGTGTGGGCAAGAGTTTCGCCTATCTGGTGCCGGCCATCCTGGCTGCCGCCGAATCGGCGGGGGGAAAGAACAACAAGCGGCGGAAGATCGTCATTTCCACGCACACAATCAGCCTGCAGGAGCAGCTGATCTCACGGGATATTCCTTTCCTCAACGCGGTGCTGCCGGTGGAGTTTTCCGCGGTGCTGGCCAAGGGCCGGGGAAACTATATCAGCCTGCGGCGGCTGGCTGGTGCCACCGCGCGGGCAGGCACGCTGTTTCCGGAAATGGATGAACTGCGGCAGCTGGCCGATCTGCAGGAGTGGGCCGGTGAAACAACCGACGGCAGCCTGGCCGATCTGCCTTCGGCCCCGTCCTCGCGGTTGTGGGACGAAGTGCGCAGCGAGCACGGCAACTGCCTCGGGCGGAACTGCCCCACCTATGGCGACTGCTATTACTACAGGGCACGGCGCCGGGTGTGGAACGCCGACCTGCTGGTGGTGAATCACGCCCTGTTCTTCGCCGACCTGGCCCTCCGCCGCGAGGGAGCCAGTATTCTGCCGGAATACGATGTGGTCGTATTTGACGAAGCCCACACGCTGGAAAGCGTCGCCGCCGACCACATGGGCCTGCTGGTTTCCAGCAGTCAGATGGAATACCTGCTGAACCGGCTGTACAACGACCGCACCCAGAAGGGCCTGCTGACACACCACGGACTGCGCGAAGCCGAGCAGCAGGTGGCCGCGCTGCGGTTTCTGCAGCGGCAGTTCTTCGGAGAGATGCGGCAGTTTGCCGGCCGCACCGGTGGCAGTCGCCTGCGGGAACCGCCACAGATCAGGAACCCGGTTTCACCGGCTCTGGCTGAACTGGGTGGAGAGATCGCCCGCGCGGCAGGAAGACTGGACCGCGACGAAGACCGGATCGAACTGTCCTCCGCCGCGGAACGCGCTTCCTCGCTGGCCACCTCACTCGATTCCTGGCTGGGCCAGCAGACAGAGGGCGCCGTCTACTGGATGGAACTGGCCGGCCAGCGGCAGCAGTCCATCCGGCTGATCAGCGCTCCGGTCGATGTCGGCGGCATTCTGCGGGACGAGCTGTTCAACGAAATTCCCTGCTGCATTCTCACCAGCGCCACCCTCGCCACCGGCCCCGGCGATTTTCAGTATGTCCGCCGCAGGCTGGGCCTGGGTCACTGCCGCGAACTGCAGCTGGGCAGCCCGTTTGACTACCACAACCAGGCCACCATTGTGCTGCCGGAATCGATGCCCGACCCGGGCGAATCGCCGGCTGCCTTCGACCGGGCCGTCACGGGTGCCGTGCAGCGGT
Source organism: Planctomycetaceae bacterium (assembly GCA_020426545.1). Lineage (GTDB taxonomy): Bacteria > Planctomycetota > Planctomycetia > Planctomycetales > Planctomycetaceae > JAGQPV01. The sequence continues at coordinate 18,478 of JAGQPV010000007.1, read as the reverse complement.
GCGTCGAGCAGGCCAGCGGCGGGACGTTCGTGCTGTTCACCAGCTACCGCATGCTGCGGAACTGCGCCACGGCCCTGTCGGACTGGTTCGCCGACCGGGGCATTACCCTGCTGTGCCAGGGCGGGGACATGCCCCGTTCAACCATGCTGGACAAATTCCGCGCCGACGGACGGGCCGTGCTGTTCGGCACCGACAGTTTCTGGCAGGGGATCGATGTGCCCGGCAGTGCTCTGCAGACGGTCGTCATTCCCCGGCTCCCGTTCAGTGTGCCCGACCACCCGCTGCTGGAAGCTCGAGTGGAAGCCATTAAGGCCCGGGGCGGGAATCCGTTCATGGATTACCAGGTTCCGGAAGCGGTGATCCGCCTGCGGCAGGGGTTCGGCCGGCTGATTCGCTCCCGTGAAGACAGTGGCCGCGTGGTGATTCTTGACCCCCGCATTCGCACTCGCCGCTACGGCAAACTGTTTCTGGACAGCCTGCCGAAGTGCCGCGTGGAGATCGATCCGGACCTCTGCGTCCAGACCCGCTGAAACTGCCTCGCAGGGGACTCCTGTCTCACTGCGGGGAAGGCGCTTCGCCGGTTGACTCGGGCCAGGTCAGGCCGGTTCCTCCGCCGCGCCTTGATCGCCCAGTACGTCTTCCAGCCAGACGAGCAGGACGAGCTGCATCAGCACGGCCAGCACAGGTGTCGCAACCATTAACCCCAGGAATCCACTCAGCACGCCCAGCAGCACCTGCCACACCAGCAGCAGAGCCGGCGGAATGGACACCATTCGCTGCTGAATCAGCGGTGTCAGCAGATAGCTCTCCAGCAGCTGAAACAGCACGAATACGGCCAGCACCAGCAGCGGGGTATTCCCGCCCTGCGGCAGGGAGACAAGCAGCGACACCGCCAGGCCAATGGCCGGGCCGATATTCGGAATAAAGGCCAGCAGACCGGTCATCACCCCCAGCATGAACGGCAGGGGGACACCGATCAGTGCCAGCCCGATGCCGGTTCCCGCTCCGGTGATCAGCATGGTGGCCATTCGCCCGCGCAGCCACGACCAGAGCACGCTGCCCAGCCTATCAGAAATTTCCCGAACGCGATCGCGATGCTGCCGGGGGAACAGCCGCACGGTCCCGTTGATGTACAGCTGCGGATCGGCCGCGAGATACAATCCGACAATCACCACAATCGCGAAATTGGTGATCAGGCCGAATGTCGTCCGGAAGGCCCCCACGAAAATTCGCGTCGCCTGGCCGATTCGTGACTGCTGCAGTCCACCGTCCGCTGATCCGTCCTGTTTCTCGCCCGACTGCCCGTCTTTCTTCCCGGAATCGGCTGCGCCGGAATCAGTCTCTTCACCTTCTTCTTCACTTTCACCCTCCGGTTCCGCCGACTCTTCGGAGGCTGCGGCACCGGCCGATTCGTTCGCCCCTTCCTCTGTTGAGCCGTCTCCCGTGGAGCCATCCTCCTCCGCACCGGATGACGGCGACTTCCCTCCGCCGGGCGACTGTTCCTCCTGCAGCAGCTGGCTGGCGAATGGAAGATCTGAAACCGCTGCTTTCGCCAGCGGGTGTTCGTGAATCCATTCCCGCGCGAATTCCGCCGATTCATCCAGATGGGACGAAGCCTCGCGGATTTGCTCTTCAATCTGCAGGCCAAACAGAAACAGGGTGCCGGCGAACACGGCCGACATCACAAGGGTCGTCGTTCCCAGCGACCAGCCGTACGACAGACCACTCTTTTTCGACACCAGCAGACTGCAGCGGTACAACAGCACGGCAAACAGCACGCCGAGGAAGGTGAGCAGGAACACCTCCGTCGCCATGATGACGGTCGCCGAGAACGCCGTGGCCAGCCACAGGCAGCCTGTCGCAATCAGGGCTGTAACCAGAATTCGCCCGCTGTTTGTCATACCATGTCCTGATGCAGTAAGCCCTCCGTCAGGCAGCCGTCCAGCAATCGTTATTCCTCAGAGCGACCACAGACGATATGGGGCTTTCCCCGACTGCCGCCGGAAGAGGTTCCGGCCGGCCCCCTCGCCTGCTGGTCAGCAGGTCACTGCCGGAGCGGCCTGCTCCCCTCCTGCGTGGCCCTTCTGCAGCTGCGTCAACGCCGTTTGCGCAGCAGCCCGTGAAGGCAGCATTAGCCGCAGTGGCTTGTCTCCCGGGCGTGATTTCCCGAGCCAACCCTCGTATTCTCTCCGCGGCACGCCGGCCTGCGTGAATCATTTCATGGTTCCAGTTACACTGAGGCGGAAGCGGGCGAACGGCCTTCGCCTGGAACCCTGCCGAGAAACGAGCCAGCGACTCGCGGCAGTCTGGCAGAGACGTTGCCAGCGGATGAATGCCCCCTTGAATTTCCCGTCCGCGGCGGTGCAGCTGCCACACGGAACAGCCACTCGAAGGACTCGGCAACAGATATGTCAGACGACCTCTCATCAGTCAGCGAGGAACTGCGTCAGGCCGTGGGCCCGATTCTGGGCCGCACCCCCAGTGGGGTATTCATTCTGACAGCAGCCGATGGCCAGGGACGGGAAACCGGAATGCTGGCCAGCTGGGTTCAGCAGGCCTCATTCGAACCGCCGGTTGTCACCGTGGCCGTCAATTGCAAGCGGTACCTGATCGAATGGCTGGAAGCTCAGCCCCGCCTCGCCCTGAGTTTCGTCGGCGAGAGCCAGAAAGAACTGCTGCGGCACTTTGGCCGTGGCTTCGAACCCGATGTGCCCGCCTTTGAAGGTCTGGAAATCTCCCGGGACGGTGCCACCGGTCTGCCGGTGCTGGCCGATTCCCTGGGCTGGCTGGAAGGCGAAATCAGCGGCCGGCTGGAAGCCGGAGATCATGTGATTTACTCCGTCACGGTCACGGGCGGAGCATCCGGCCCGCGACTGGAATCGGAAGCGCCGATGGTTCATCTGCGGCGTTCCGGTTTTACCTACTGATTCGTTCCCGGCTGAATCGTCCAGCGAACACCGGCCGCCCCCCGTCCGGCTGACAGGAAGACCAGCTGCAGTAATGGCCCGCACCGGGCTCCCTGCCGTGTCCTCAGCCGAAATGCAGGAACTCCCATGTCTGGCACCGCCTCTTCCGTCCAGTCTTCGGTCTCACCCGTGCCTCCTTCGGCTGCCGGGCGGCAGCTGCTGGCCGAACTCCGCGAGATCGTCGGGGAGGAGGGGCTGCTGTACAACGCCGACGAACTGCTGGTGTACGAGTGCGACGGGTACGTCGTCGAGAAGAAAATTCCCGATGTCGTGGTGTTCCCATTGAACACCGACCAGGTGGTGCAGGTGGTACAGGCCTGCAATCGCCACAACGTGCCTTTCGTCCCCCGTGGCGCCGGCACCAGCCTCGCTGGCGGGTGTCTGCCGGTGGGTGGCGGGGTGATGATCACCCTCACGCGGATGAAGCGAATTCTCGAAGTCAACCTGCGGGACCGCTATGCCGTCGTCGAACCGGGCCTGGTGAATGTTCACCTGACGCAGCACCTGAAAGGCACCGGCTTTCACTACGCGCCGGATCCTTCCAGCCAGGGAGCCTGCACCATCGGCGGCAATGTGGCCACCAACTCGGGCGGGCCGCATACCTTGAAGTACGGCGTGACCGTCAACCATGTACTGGGCGTGGAAGTGGTGACAGCCGAAGGCGAAGTGCTCGAACTGGGCGGAGCAGTGGAAGACCTGCCCGGCTACGACCTGACCGGTCTGTTCGTGGGCAGTGAAGGCACTTTCGGCCTGTGCACGAAGGTAATCGTCCGCCTGACACCCGATCCCGAAGCCTACCGCACCATGCTGGGTGTGTTTGAAACCGTCGCCGATGCCACCCGGGCCATCAGCAGCATTATCGGGGCGGGCATCATTCCAGCGGCCCTGGAACTGATGGATCAGGGAATTGTGGAAGCCGTGGAGGAGGCGTATCACTTCGGCTTTCCGCTGGACGCCGGAGCGGTGCTGCTGATTGAAGTCGACGGGCTGGAAGTGGCCGTCGGCGAGGAAGCCCGCCAGATTATCGAATTGTGCGAACAGGAGGGAGCCCGCGAAGTGCGCCGGGCGGAAACCCCCGCGGAGCGGCAGCTGCTGTGGAAGTGCCGCAAGCAGGCCTTCGGTGCCATTGGCCGGCTCAGCCCCAGCTACTGCACGCAGGATGGAGTGGTTCCCCGGACCCGCCTGCCGGAAATCCTGGAGTTCATTGCCGAAAGCGGCAGCCGGCACGGCATTCGAATTGTTAACGTGTTCCATGCGGGCGACGGAAACATTCACCCGATTCTGCTGTTCGATGAACGCAACCCGGAACAGGTCCAGCGGGTGATGCGGGCCAGCGATGAAATTCTCACCAAGTGCATCGAGCTGGGCGGCAGCGTCACCGGAGAACACGGCATCGGCGTCGAGAAGCTGAGCTTCATGAGCCAGCTGTTTACTCCCGACTCCATTGAAGTCATGACCCGCGTGCGGCAGGCGCTGAACTCCGGCGGCCTGCTCAGCCCGGGCAAGATGCTGCCCACCGCGGGTGCCTGCGGCATGGAACATATCGAACGAAGTCACCCTGGCAAGCAGGCTGCTTCCTGAATCCGCGTTTCTGCTTCCGCAACGTACCGGCAGGCAGCAGACCACTGCCACCGGGCCTGTTTCAGCACAAATTAATCTGACATCTCCCGCACTGTCCCCGACAGGACGCCGTTTTCGCCATGACCGCCGCCATTGAAGCCAGCCAGGAGCAGACACCAGCCACGCAGGCCGAACTGTGCCGTTTTCTTGCGGGGAACAGCAGTGGCGAGCGTCTGCCCGTGTATCCGGTCGGCGGGCGGACGGCCCTCAGCTGCGGCGGAGCAGTCACCACGCCAGGCATTGCCCTGTCGGTCACCGGGCTGAACCGCACCATCGAGTATCCGGCCCGCGATATGACCGTCACCGTCGAAGCCGGCGTACGGGCGGGCGAGCTTTCGAAGCTGCTGGCCGGCGAACAGCAGCGGCTGCCGATCGATATTCCGCAGTCCCGCAGGGCCACTATTGGCGGTGCGGTGGCGACGGGAGTCAGCGGGCCACGGCGGTTTGGTTCCGGGACATTACGGGACTGTGTCATCGGCATCAGCGCGGCCGATGCGGAAGGCCGGCTGTACTCCGCTGGCGGGCGGGTGGTGAAGAACGTGGCCGGTTACGACCTGTGCCGCCTGCTGACGGGCTCGCTCGGCACCCTCGGAATCATCACACAGATTACATTCCGCCTGCGACCGCTGCCGGAGTTCTCCGCGTTTGTCTGGTCCACCTGGCCGAATGCCGCCGCACTCGACATCGCCATCGGCGAACTGATGTGTTCAGCCGTGCGGCCGATGGCGATTGAGGTGCTCTGCCCGAAAGCAGCCCGGCAGATCGTCACCGAAAGCCGGCTGGACGCCGGACGGGACGACCTCGTGCTGGCCGTGGGCTTCGAAGGCACCGAGAACGAAGTCCGCTGGCAGACCGACCAGCTGCGGGAACTGCTGCACAGAGCGGGTGCCGGCAGCTGCGAACAGATCGATCAGCCGGAGCAGGTTTCCCGCCTGTGGGATGCTCTCACCGACTTTCAGGTGCAGTCCGAAGAGCCGCTGACCTTCCGCGCTTCACTCCCGCCCTCGCAGACAATCGCTTTCATCGAGCTGTGCCGTCAGCAGGAAGTCACGGTGCAGTCTCACGCCGGGAACGGAATCGTCACCGGACACCTGCCGGATTCCGCCTCAACCGTGGAAGCCGCCGGCCGCATCACCGAAACGTTGCGGAAGGAAGCCGTCCGGCACCGCGGAAGCCTCGTCCTGCTGAACTGCGATGAGAACTGGAAACAGCAGTTGAGCGTCTTCGGCGAACGGGGCGGTGGATGGCAGTGGGACAACCGGCTCCGCCAGTCGCTCGATCCGCAGGGACTGCTGAACCCGGGCCGCATGCCGGCTTCGTGAACGTCACCACAATGCCAGCAGGTCTGGTGAGCAGCAGGCCCCGCGCTATAATCAATTGATGATACGTGCCCCGCACAACAATCCCTGGTCACGGCGAAGCAGCTGAAAATCATACCATGTCCGACGAAGCTTCCCCGCACAACCAGTCCGCCTCCAGCGAGGCCACGCACTCCGCAGCCGGCACCGCCAGCGGCGGAACCCTGGCCGTGCTGCCATCCGCCACCGGCCAACAGCCGGCCTGCGCCGACGGGCCGATCACCGCAGGCAGCGGAATCGACTACGGGCTGTTTCTGGACTGCGTTCACTGCGGGCTGTGCACCTCGGCCTGCCCCACGTATCTGGAAACGGGCAACGAAAACGACAGCCCCCGCGGACGGATTTACCTGATGCGGTCGGTCGTCGATGGACGGCTCGATCTGACGGAATCCGTCAGCCGGCACCTCGATCTGTGCCTCGACTGTCGCAGCTGCGAAACCGCCTGCCCCTCCGGTGTGCAGTATGGCCGGCTCATCGAACCCTTCCGGGTCGATATGCAGCGAATCAAAGCCGCCGAATCGGGTAAGAAATCCTCGTGGTTTCAGCGGCTGGTGCTGTATGGTCTGTTCCCGTATCCCCGCCGGCTGAAATGGGCCCTGCTGCCCGCCCGGCTGATGCAGTGGACCGGCATCGACCGGCTGGCCCGGGCCACCGGCCTGACAAAGCTGCTGCCCCGGCAACTCCAGCGGATGCAGCACCTGCTGCCTCAGCTGCGCCAGCCCGCCGCGCAGCTGCCCGAAGTGCTGCCAGCGAAGGGAACACGCCGGGCGCGGGTCGCCCTGTTCACCGGCTGTGTGGCCGATGCCATGTTCAGCCAGACGGGGGCCGCCACTGCCCGGGTACTGCAGGCCAACGGGTGCGAAGTGGTGGTGCCCCGCACGCAGGCGTGCTGCGGTGCGATCCACTATCACAGCGGAGCCGGAGACCCGGCGCTGGCCCTGGCCCGGCAGAATCTGGAATCGCTGCTGTCCGATGACATCGACGCGATCATCGTCAATGTGGCCGGCTGCGGTTCGATGCTCAAGGATTACGGGCACATGGCCCGCGAACTGGCGCCGGACGACACGGCTCAGATTGAGCAGCTGGAACAGTTCGCGGCGAAGGTGCGGGACATCTCCGAGTTTCTCAGTGAACTTGGGCCGGTCGCTCCCACCGGCAGCCTCCCGCTGAAGGCCACATACCACGATGCCTGCCATCTGTGCCACGCACAGCAGATTCGCAGCCAGCCCCGCGAACTGCTGGGACTGATTCCCGATCTGGAACTCGTGCCGCTGGCGGAATCGGAAGTCTGCTGCGGCGCAGCAGGCAGCTACAACCTGATGGAGCCGGAAATGTCCGACCGGCTGGCCGCGCGCAAACTCCAGCACATTGTCGATACCGGTGCGGAAGCAGTCATCATGGGGAATGCCGGGTGTTCGCTGCAGATTCAGGCGGCCCTGCGGGACGGAAACCATCCCATTCCGGTCCTCCACCCGGTGGACCTGCTGGACCTCAGCTACCGGGGACTGCCCCTCAGTACCATCACCGGAAAATAAGTCCTGCCAGGGTCGGATTTCCGGACGACCTGCACACCATTCCCCGGCACCTGCCGCCGCCGGGAATTCCTCTGCGGCCCGCCTTCACGGACTGCATTCTGAGACGAAAGAACGGATGCCAGATTCTGCCATGATTCGTGTGGTTGTGTTCGATCTCGACGGACTGATGTTCAACACGGAAGAAGTCTTCTTCGCCTCCGGCACCGAGCTGCTCGCCCGGCGGAACCACGTGCTGACGCCCGAACTGCTGCGGATGATGATTGGCCGCCGCGCGCCGGAAGCCTTCGGCCTGATGCGGGACACGCTGGGGCTTGAGGAATCCGTCGAGTCGCTGCTGGCCGAATCGCAGCAGCTGTTCGATGACCTGCTGGAAACACACCTGGCCCCCATGCCCGGGCTGCTCGATCTGCTCGACGACCTGCAGGCGCAGGGGATTCCGCATGGTGTGGCCACCTCGTCTTCCCGCAGCTTCATGACGAAGCTGCTGGAACGGTTCGAGCTGGAACCCCGGTTTCGGCACACGCTGACCGCGGAGGATGTCACGCACGGCAAGCCGCACCCGGAAATCTACCTCACCGCGGCCGAGAGGTTCGGCGTGCAGCCCGCTGAAATGCTGGTGCTGGAAGACAGCGAGAACGGCACGAAAGCCGCGGCAGCTGCCGGAGCCGTGGTTGCGTCGGTTCCGCATCAGCACACCCGCGGGCAGGACTTCAGTCACAGTACGCGGGTGGTCGATACACTGGCCGATCCGTGGATTCGCCAGCGTCTGGCCGCCGGCCGGTAACCGGCGTCGCGCGGCACGCTCCGGAGGCACGAGGGGCGTAGCCTTCTCTTCATTTTGCTCCCTCTCACAGAGGGACCGAAGGAGAGACTCACCGAACAGAGTCAGCCTGCGGGCTTCCGCTTCTCAGCCGTCGCTGTGAAACAGCTTGGCGGCCAGCAGCCACTGCAGCGTCCCGTGGCCGGGCTGCAGCACCCCTTCGAACCGAATGCAGGCCACCGTGCCCGGAGAGAAGGCGATGTGGCTGCCACCTGTCAGCAGGGCAGCCGCCTGACCGACTTCCGGCTGATGCCCCACCACGGCCACCCGCTCGTGGGAAACACGTCGCAGGGATTCCGTCAGAGCAGCGGCCAGGTCTCCCGCACCGGGTGCCAGCCACGGCGCGGGCCGCACGGAAACCGTCCGCGCCTCGTGCACGCCTGCCAGCACCGTCGCGGACTGTGTTGTCCGGCGGTACGGGCTGTGCAGAATCAGTCCCGGTGACTCATCCCGCGCCTGCAGCCACAGGGCCACCCGCTGGAGCTGGTCGGCCCCTCTGGCCGTCAGCTCGCGTGATCGATCACTGTCTGCAGTGCCAGGCGGCTCCGCCTCACCATGTCGAAACAGAAGCAGATCCAGGGGAGCACCTTTCTGTCGGACTGAGCGCCACGCCGGCGGGCGGAATGGATCGGCGGGTTCCTCCTCTCCGGTTGAATCCGGAAAGGAGGCGCCGTCGTGAACGAAAAGCCCGCTGGCAGGTCTGTTATTTGAAGAACTCGCCGAATTCTTCCAGGATCCCTTTGTCCAGGATCCGCATGGTGCCCACAGCTTCGGCCAGCGGAACGCTGACAATCTGCGTACCGCGCAGCGCCACCATGCGACCGAATTCCCGCTTCACAACCAGCCGGCCGGCATGAATGCCCAGCCGTGTGCCCAGCACCCGATCGGAAGCACTTGGCGGGCCGCCCCGCTGCAGATGGCCCAGGGTGACGCAGCGGGTTTCGAAGCCGGTTCGCTTCTCGATGATGTCGGCCACCTGCTCGCCAACACCGCCCAGTTTCACGTGGCCGAATTCATCGATTTCGGCATCCTGTGTCACCAGACCTTCGACGGAGGACAGGGCAGCCCCCTCGCTGACCACCACAATGCCGAACGGTTTGCCACCCTGGCGCCGCTGAATCAGCACTTCGCACAGGTGATCGAGATTCGGCTCAACTTCCGGCACGAGAATATAGTCGGCCGCAACAGCGACACCCGAGTACCAGGCAATCCACCCGGCGTGCCGGCCCATCGTTTCGATGACCATCACCCGCCGGTGCGACTCGGCCGTGGTCTTCAGGCGATCGACTGCTTCCATCACAATATTGATGGAGGTATCGAAGCCGAAGGTGACATCGGTCGAGCTGAGATCGTTGTCGATCGTCTTGGGACAGCCGATCGTGGGCAGGTTGTGCTCGGAGTACAGGCGGCTGGCGACACCCAGGGTGTCGTCTCCGCCAATCGCCACGAGCGCATCCAGCTCGAGATTCTTGAAGGTGTCCAGCAGCTTTCCGACGCTGGATTCATCCTTGTACGGGTTGGTGCGGGAGGACCCCAGAATTGTGCCGCCCCGGTCGATAATACCGTCGGTCGATTCCGGGGTCAGCTTGATTGCGTTGCCTTCAATGGCACCCCGCCAGCCCTCCAGCAGCCCCAGCGTTTCTCCACCATCGTTGTGAATGGTACGCACCACGGCACGGATTACGGAATTCAATCCCGGGCAGTCTCCGCCGCCAGTCAGCACACCTACCTTCATGGTCATTACCCATCGACATCTGAACTGCTGCAGTGCCCGCCCGGAAGGCGGGGGAAAATTCTCAACACATGCCAGACGACTGGCCAGAGCGCCTGGCGCAGATTCTAGCAGTTTCTCCGCCAGCCGGCAGAGTGGTTTGCCACACTTCCTCAAATCCTGGTTAAACGGGGCAGACCGGGACCCCGCCAGACGGGCCGAAGCAGTCTCGGCTGTCGGGCTGGCCGGTCACCCTACCAGGTTCGCTCGACAAATGTCGTATCGACCTGACCTTCAATGAAGGCCGAGTGACTTACGATCTTTCGCAGGAGCGGAATGGTGGTCTTCACACCTTCGATCACGAATTCATCGAGTGCCCGCCGCAGGCAGGCCAGCGATTCCTCGCGCGTTTTGCGATGAACGATCAGCTTGCCGATCATCGAATCATACCACGGACCGATGGTGTAGCCTTCGTGAACGTGCGAATCAAACCGGACACCAGGTCCGCCCGGTACCCGCAGCTTCGTGATGGTTCCCGGGCAGGGGCGGAAGTTCTGGGCGGGGTCCTCGGCGTTGATGCGAATCTCGATCGACGAGCCGTTGCAGGGGATGCTCCGCTGCTTGAAATCGAGCTTCTCGCCGGCGGCGACCCGAATCTGCTGCTGTATGAGGTCGATCCCGGTCACCGATTCGCTGACCGGGTGTTCCACCTGAATCCGGGCGTTGACTTCGATGAAGTAGAACTGGTGGTCGGCGTCGACCAGGAATTCGCAGGTGCCGGCGTTGGTGTATCCGGCCGCCTTGACCAGTCGAACCGCCGCCTTGCAGATATCCTCGCGAACCGACAGCGGCAGGTTGGGGGCCGGACTTTCCTCCACCAGCTTCTGGTGCCGCCGCTGGAGGGAACAGTCCCGCTCCCACAGGTGAACGACCTGACCGTGGTTGTCGGCCAGAATCTGCACTTCCACGTGGCGGGGGTTCTCGACGTACTTTTCCAGATAGACGCCCGCATTGCTGAAAGCTTTTTCGGCTTCGGCGGAGGCGGACTTGAGGCCCGCCTTGAGGGCCATATCGTTCATGGCCACCCGCATGCCCTTGCCACCACCACCGGCGGTTGCCTTGATCAGGACGGGATAACCGATGCGGGAAGCCACTTCGAGCGCGGTTTTCTCATCGGCGATCAGTCCGTCACTGCCGGGCACGACATGCACTTTGGCCTTCATGGCAATTTCGCGGGCACTGACTTTGTCACCGAGTTCAGCCATGGCCTTGTGCGGCGGGCCGATGAACTCAATGTTGCAGTCCCGGCAGACTTCGGCAAAGTGCGCGTTCTCGGCCAGGAAGCCATACCCCGGGTGAATGGCCTGCACATTGCCGATTTCCGCCGTGCTGATGATACGCTTGATCATCAGGTAGCTGTCGGTAGCCGCAGCCGGACCGATGCAGTATTTCTCGTCGGCCAGATCGAGGTAATGCGCCCCCCGATCGGCTTCGCTGAACACGGCGACGGTTTCAATGCCCATTTCACGACAGGCACGAATGATCCGCAGGGCAATCTCGCCGCGGTTGGCAACCAGAATTCGCTGAAACATGGCGTTCGGACCGGACCCTTCCGGGGATCGGGAGTTCAGGCAGAACTGTCGGTGTCTCTTTCGGGAATCCTGGCCGCGGGCAGCAGCCGGAGGCTGTGCAGTGGAGCGTCCCGCCAGCTGCGGACAGAAACTCCAGATTCCCGAAAAACCTCTTTCAGGCCGGGTCCGGGCAGTTCATTCGCCCGCCGCACCCTGGTACCAGCCTGCCTCCCCCTGGTTTTGCTTTTCGAAAGCTCTCGAAAGATTCCGACGGCCGGAGGAAAAACGAAGGAGGCAGTCCGGCTCAGCCGGGTTTCACCCGGAACAGAGGCTGATTGAACTCAACAGGATCGCCGTTGGCGACCAGCACTTCGACAACTGTCCCGCTGACTTCAGCCGGGATCTGATTGAAGACCTTCATGGCTTCGACAATACACACAATCGTATCGGCTTTGACCGTCGAACCCACCGTCACAAACGGGGGGTCTTCGGGTGTCGGGCTGATGTAGAAAGTGCCGACAGTCGGGCTGCGGATCTGCAGGCTGTCGTCGGCCGCGGCCGGTGCCTCCGCCGGGGGAGGGCTGCCTGCAGGCGGCGCGAGCGGTGCCGGTGCGGCAGGAGCGGGCATGCCGGCCGGCCCCTGCTGATAGATCACGGGCGGCTCGAGTGAACCGCGGCGGAGCGACCACTTCTCGTCACTGCCGCGCAGCGTCACCTCGGTGAGGCCGTGCTTTTCCATCAGTTCCATCAGCTCTCGAACCCGTTCCAGATCGAACGATCCAGATGGCTGAGGTGTCTCTTCGGACATGTGAATCTTCTTTCCAGGTTCAGCTCTGCCGCGACCGCAGCTTTTCGTCGAGAGCAGCTTCCAGGAATATCACCCATTCGGGGAACGGCCGCCCGCGGGGAGTGTTTGTCAGAACGTTTTATTCAGCAGACCGCGTCGTCTTCAGTTCACCGCACCGGTTCAGTTCACCACACCGGCGAACCGGCCACCCCGAACGCGACACACCTTCTGCAGGCGGGCCGGCACGTGCGAAAGGCCTTGTCCGTAGTGCGGTCAGTATTCTGCTGCAGGCTGGACAGGCACGGTACCGGGCCGATCCCCGTTCAGATCGAAACCGGCCAGTGCTGGTGAGTGCCCTGCTAAGGAAGCCGAATGGAATCCAGGTCCTTCGGAACCGATGTCAGCACCTCGTAACCGCCGCGGGTCACGAGCACATCGTCCTCGATCCTGACTCCACCCCAACCGGGAAGATAAATCCCAGGCTCCACGGTGACAATCATACCGGGCTTCAGTTCGGTTTCCGATGAACCACCTACCCGGGGAGCTTCGTGAATCTGCAGCCCGACGCCATGACCCAGGCCGTGACCGAAGTTTTTCCCATAGCCTGCCGCAGAAATGATCTCTCTGGCGGCCGCATCGACTGCGCGGCACTGGACTCCCGGAGCGATCCGAGTGATGGCCTCCTGCTGAGCATTCAACACAACTCTATATATCTTCTCAAGTTTCGGCGAAATCTTAGCGGTGGCCAGAATACGGGTCAAGTCACTCCTGTAGCCGCTGTCCGCAGCTGCTCCCCAGTCCACCAGGAGGAAGTCGGAGCTGTCGATTCGTGTATTTCCAGGACGGGCATGCGGCAGGGCCGCGTTCGGTCCGGCGGCCACAATCGGCGGGAAGGCGGCATCGGCCGCACCAAATCGCCGCATGGCGTGTTCCAGCTCGTGAGCGGCGTTCAGTTCCGTCATGTCGCCGGTCAGCATGGCCCGGAGGACAGCAAATCCTTTTTCAGACTGCTCCACCGCCAGCCGGGTCTCCGCAATTTCCCCCGCATCCTTGATGCTTCGCAGTGATTCGACCAGCCCGGAGGATGCCTTGACGGTCAGGCTTTCCAGGGCGGTGGTCAGCGCCAGCCAGCTGCTGTAAGTCAGACTGTCGGCTTCCGCCGCCAGTTCCTTCAGGTTCAGGCTGCGGGTGGCTTCCTCCACGGCGGAGGTCATCGACTGGCTGGATTCGCGGAGGAAGACTGGCAGGTCGGGGCATTCCTGCTCCACCTGGGTGGTATAACGGGAGTCGGTGACCAGCAGGGCCCCGTCATCAGTCAGCAGCAGCCAGCTGGAGTCGCCGGTAAAGCCCGTCAGGTACCGCACGTTGACTTCGCTGGAAACCAGCAGAGCCCGGCAGCCGGTTTCCCTGCGGACCAGCCGGCGGAGCCGCGTCCTTCGCTTTTCGATCCGCTGACTGTCTGCACTCATACGTCTGTCCCGGTTGTCTGCCCTGTCGCTGCACAATGTCCAGTGGACTGCTTAACCTGTCTGCGGGCAGCGGTCAACTCGTCCGCCGGCCGGAAACGGGTATAATCAACCACACGGGCTGCACCGCGGTGGCTGTCCGCCAGCAGATGTACCAGGCGGAAGCAGCAGGCCGGTTTCCGCCAATCCAGAGTATCCCGGATCAGATCGTCCCCCGGAACCGGTTGCTGACAGGGCCCGAGCCACTCGACCAGAGGAGTCTGCCGCAGGTGACATCCCGACCGAACTATCTCGATCCGGAGGTACTGGCCCGGCTGGCCGGCCTCGACGTGAAAGCCCGGCTGATCGTCGAGGGATATCTCAGTGGTCGGCACCGCAGCCCGTTTCAGGGCTTCTCCGTCGAATTCGCCGAACACCGGGAGTACGTCCCCGGCGACGACCTGCGGTACGTGGACTGGAAGATCTATGGTCGCCGCGACCGCTACTACCTTAAACAGTATGAAGAGGAAACCAGCTTCGCCTGCCAGCTGCTGGTCGATACCAGCGAATCGATGACGTATCGCTCCGAGCAGGCGGCCATGTCGAAGCTGGACTATGCCCGCCATGTGGCGGCCGCGCTGTCCTGGATGGTGCTGCATCAGCAGGATGCTGTCGGCCTGACGCTGTTCGATGGTGGCCTGCGGGAGTACATTCCCCCGTCGAGCCAGCCCTCGCAGCTGGGTCGCATACTGACCGCGCTGGAAACAAAGGAAAACAGCGGAGAAACGGCCATCGGCCCGGTGCTGCACGAGATGGCAGCCCGGATTCAGCGAAGAGGGCTGGTGATTCTGATCAGCGATCTGTTCGACGATCCGGAATCCATCTGCAGTGGGCTGAAACATTTCCGGTACCGGAGGCATGATGTCAGCGTGCTGCAGATTATCGACCCGGCCGAGCAGGATTTTCCCTTTGAAGAACCCACTTTGTTTCACGGGCTGGAACAGAGCGGTGACCAGATGACCGACCCGCGTTCACTGGCAAAATCCTACCGGCAGCAGTTCGAAGCGTTTCTGCAGGAGATTCGCGGCGGCTGTCGCAACCAGGCGATGCAGTACCAGCTGATTCGCACCGATCAGCCACTCGATATTTCGCTGTCGGCCTTTCTCAGCTGGCGCAGACAACTGGCCGGCCGCTCCTGAACACCCGGGGCTGCGGGACACGAACCGGGAGCAGCGTGCAGCCAGCCACTGCGAACAGCTCGCCGCAGCCTGCGCCGCACATCGCCCGGAACAGGGGAGCGGGGAGCAACGGCATTCCTCCGGCAGCCGGGAATGAAGTCGTCCGGCAGACATCGCTCTCCATACCTTTTCACGACGGATTCACGACGGAACACCATGAGCAGATCTTCCCATCTCGACGGAGCCGGCAGACGTTTCGGTTCCGGAGGCCGTGTGACCACTCACTCGACCACCATCCTTGCCGTGCGGCATGGCGATACCGTAGCCATTGGCGGCGACGGACAGGTGACCTATGGCGACACGATCCTCAAGGCGGATACCCGCAAAATCCGGCAGATGCTGGACGGGCAGGTGCTGGTCGGTTTCGCGGGTTCCACAGCGGATGCGTTTGCGCTGCTGGAGCGATTTGAATCGAAACTGAAGGACTACCCCGGCAACATCATGCGGGGCGCGACCGAACTGGCCCGCGACTGGCGGACCGACCGCATGCTCCGCCGGCTGGAAGCGCTGATGATCGTGCTGGACAGCTCGGTCACCCTGCTGCTGACTGGTCAGGGCGATGTCGTGCAGCCGACGGATGGCATCATCGGCATTGGTTCGGGCGGGCAGTATGCAATGGCCGCCGCGCGGGCTCTGGTGAAACACTCCCCATTGAAATCGAAAGAGATTGTCACCGAATCGCTGAAGATCGCCTCCAGCATCGATGTTTACACCAACGAATCCATCATGGTGGAGGAGCTGCCATGCAAGTGAATCAGCCAGAGCGGGAACTGACTCCGCGGGAAACTGTCGCGGAGCTGGACCGGCACATCATCGGCCAGAACGACGCCAAGCGGGCCGTGGCCATTGCCCTGCGGAACCGGTGGCGGTGGAGCCGCCTGACTCCGGAAATGCGCAGGGAAGTCTCGCCGCGAAACATCATCATGATTGGCCCGACCGGGGTGGGCAAAACGGAAATTACCCGTCGACTGGCAGCTATTACCGGTGCGCCGTTTGTGAAAGCGGAAGCCACCCGGTACACGGAAGTCGGTTATTACGGCCGCGACGTGGAAAGCATGATTCGCGACCTGGTCGATGCCGCCATCACCCTGGTGACGGCCCGCAAGCGAACGGAAGTGGAAAGCCGGGCTGCCGAACGCGCGGAAGACCGGCTGCTGGATCTGCTGCTGCCCGACAGTGGCACCGAATTCCCCTCGACCCTGCCTGGCAGCGATCCGCAGGAAGCCGAAGACGCCCGGCAGCGGCACCAGCGAACCCGCGAGAAGTTTCGTGCCAGGCTGAAGGCCGGCGAGCTGGAAGACCGCCGCGTTGAGGTCGCCGTGGAACAGCGCAGCTCGCCCGTGCAGATGTTTTCCGGCACCGGGCTGGATCAGATGGATCCCGGCATGCAGAACCTGCTGGAACGGGTGATGCCGAAGCAGAAGTCTCAGCGGGAAGTGACCGTGGCCCGCGCCCGGCAGATCCTGATCGACCAGGAAGTCGAATCGCTGATGGATCGCGAAGCAATCCACGAGGAAGCCCTGCGGCTGGCTGAGGAATCGGGCATCGTGTTCCTCGATGAGATCGACAAGATCTGCGTGACCTCCGAAGGTTCCCGCGGGGCGGATGTCAGCCGGCAGGGCGTGCAGCGGGATCTCCTGCCGATTGTGGAAGGCACCACCGTGCAGACCCGGTACGGCAGCCTGTCGACCGAGCAGATTCTGTTCATCGCCGCCGGGGCGTTCCACAAGAGCCGGCCATCGGATCTGATGCCCGAACTGCAGGGCCGGTTTCCCATTCGCGTGGAGCTGCAGGACCTGACGCGGGACGACTTCGTCCGCATCCTGACCGAGCCGGCCAGCTCGCTGACTCTGCAGTACGAAACTCTGCTGGCGACCGACGGCGTGAAGCTGAACTTTACGACGGATGGAATCGAGGCACTGGCCGACATCGCCAGCAAGGTCAATCAGTCGCAGCAGAACATCGGCGCACGGCGTCTGCATACGATTCTGGAGCGTCTGCTGGAGGAAGTCAGTTTCGAAGCACCGGGCGACGGTGCCATCCGCGTGCAGGTCAATGCCGACTTCGTGAACTCCCGACTGGCGGACCTGGCCGGGAACGAAGACCTCAGCCGGTTTATTCTGTGAATGGTGCCTGGCGGGAAGTCTCCCGCATTCCCGCACGACAGAAGACTGGTACAGGGGGCGCGGAAGAACCTGTCAGGTGGATCCCGGAGACCGATTGGCTATAGTGGTCCTCGTGTACGGAGACAGTCTGGCAGTCGCCAGCACGCTGAAAACTGGTGAGCTGCCCGGGCCGGTCCTGAGTTGTGGCGCATAGCAGGGGAGTCAGCAGATCGCATGGTGGGTGAATCCGTTGAGACTCCGACAGTCGGCGTGGTGCGGGAAACTTTTCCCGGCGAGCGGCGGGTGGCGCTGGTGCCAGCCAGTGCGGCAAAGCTGGTGAAGGCCGGTCTGAAAGTTCTGGTGGAGCAGGGGGCCGGCGAGGAAGCCGGTTTCCCCGACAGCGACTGGCAGAATTCCGGTGTCCGCCTCGTGGCCGACCGGAAGACCGTCTTCGAACAGGCCGACATCCTGCTGAAGGTCCGCGGAGGCGGGGCCGATTCCGAAGCATTGCCGGCCGACCTGGAACTGTTCCGCCCGCATCAGGTGCTGATTGGTGCCTGCGATCCGCTGTCCTCTCCCGAGGCGGTGGCGCAGCTGGCCGAGCGGCAGGTAACGTCCTTCGCTCTCGAGCTGCTGCCCCGCATCACCCGCGCCCAGAGCATGGATATTCTGTCGTCGATGGCGACAGTGGCCGGTTACCGCGCGGTGCTGCTGGCCGCGACCCACCTGCCGCGGATGTTCCCCATGCTGATGACGGCCGCCGGAACCGTCGCCCCGGCCAAGGTGCTGATTGTAGGTGCGGGCGTGGCCGGGTTGCAGGCGATTGCCACCGCGAAACGGCTGGGTGCCGTGGTGCAGGCCTACGACGTTCGCCCTGCTGTGAAGGAACAGGTGGAGAGTCTGGGTGGCCGGTTTGTCGAGCTGGAACTGGAAACCGCGCAGTCCGAACAGAGCGGCGGCTACGCGAAGGAAATGGACGAAGACTTCTACCGTCGCCAGCGGGAGATGATGGGCCGGGTCGTGGCCGAGTGCGATGTGGTCATCACCACCGCGGCCATTCCCGGTAAGAAGTCGCCCGTGCTGGTAACCGCGGAGATGGTGCAGGGCATGGCTGCCGGTTCGGTGATTGTCGACCTGGCGGCGGAGCGGGGCGGGAACTGCGAGCTGACTGTGGCGGGGGAGACGGTGGTCCGCGAAGGCGTGACGATTCTTGGTCCGCTGAATCTGGCGGCCGAGATTCCGTTTCATGCCAGCGAAATGTATTCGCGAAACATCACCACGTTTCTGCTGCATCTGCTGGAAGATGGCCGGCTGTCGCTCGA
>JAGQPV010000079.1 GCA_020426545.1 Planctomycetaceae bacterium | reverse complement strand
AAGGCCGCAGCCGAACAGACTGGCCTGGCTGATGTTTGCCACCGGCTGGCCGGGCATGCGGCCTTCCACATTTGCTGATGTTCCGGGACCACCACGGCGGGTGCGCTCGCTGCTGTACCAGGGCCTGGTGAACCTGCTGGCCGGTGTGGTTCTTTCTCTGCTGGCGTGGAATGTCATTCAGCAGAGTGCGGGGAGTGTCCCTTCGCCGGGGCGACTGCTGGTGGCTTCTGCACTGCTGATGCCCGGGCTGAGCCTGATTCTGCATTTCGGGCTGTTCAATCTGCTGGCCGGACTGTGGCGGCGAATTGGCGGTGACTGCCACGCCCTGTTCCGCGCGCCGCTGCGTTCCACCAGTCTGACCGAGTTCTGGGGCCGCCGCTGGAATCTGGCTTTTTCCGAAATGACCGCGCTGACTGTCTACCGCCCGTTGCGACGGTTGACGGGCAACCGGCTGGCCAGCATCGTCGCCTTTCTGTTTTCCGGCGTGCTGCATGAGCTGGCCATCAGCCTGCCCGTGCGGCAGGGTTACGGACTGCCGACGCTGTACTTCGTGCTGCATGCCATCGCCATGCAGATTGAAAAAGTTCTGGCGGACTGCGGGAAGCCAATCAACAGCAGTCGCCTGGCTGGTCGCTGCTGGACCGCGGTCTGGCTGGTTCTGCCGCTGCCGCTGCTGTTTCACGTGCCCTTTCTGCGGGGCTGTCTGTGGCCGCTGCTGGGGCTGAACCTCCCGGGGCCGGTCGGCCACTGAGCCGTCCCGGTCATTCGCCCGCTGCTGCGGAAACGAAATCCTGCTCGTGCAGTCGAATACGCAACCCACCCTGCATGGTCGTCAGCCAGAAGGTTCCCGGGCTGGCCTCAAACAGATACGGATACGACAGCCACGCACCGGGTTTCCGGGCGACTACCACCGGTTTGCTCCATGTCTGGCCTTCATCGGCAGAGAAGGCGATGGACAGTTCCTCGCGGTGCCAGCTGGCTTCCCGTTCGGAATACTGCCCGCTCATTCTCCGGTAGCTGTCTCTGCCTTCGGGGTACAGCTGATTCCAGATCAGCATCAGCCGGCCGCTGGCCAGTCGCTTCAGCATGGCCGGAGCACTGCTGGCCCCGATTTCCGCGGGCTGCATTTCGCTCCAGGTTTCGCCGTCATCGCGGGAGTACGATGAGTAAAAGTCGTCGTGGTTCGTTCGCAGCAGCAGCCACAGGCGGCCATCCTTCAGCTCGGTCAGTGTTCCCTCGAGCGCTCCGTCGTGATGCCCGCGTCCACCAGCATCAAACAGCTGCGTGGCCCGCCAGCTCTGACCTTCGTCGTCGGAAACGTACATCCGCGTCGCATGCCGGGCTTTGTCGTGCAGCAGTGGCTGCACGGGAACCACAATCCGTCCCGAACGGGTCTGGATCATGTCGCGAATAGCACCGCAGTAACCTTCCATCACCGTTTGCGCGTCGCCCCAGGTTTGTCCGCCATCCGTACTGCGGATGGACCACACATTCAGCCGGGATTCGGGCGACGGGGTATTCGTTTTCGCGTCCCATTTCCAGAACCGTCTGTCCGCCAGATTCATGAAGACGGCGATCAGCACGCCGTCGCGGGTCTGCAGCAGGGCCCGTTCGTTGCTGACGGTGATCTTCGGCCCGCCGGTTACCAGGGGCCGGCAGGTCCATGTTCTGCCCTCGTCGCCGCTGGTGCAGACGTTCTCCTGCTCGACCGTGAGAATGTGGCCGTTCCGCAGTCGGACAAAGGGTCCCATTTTCATTTCCGGCAGCAGCTGAGCGCCGGGGTGCAGCCGCAGGCCTTCGGGCAAAGCCCGGACTTCAGTGGCTGCCGCGGGGTTGCCGGTCAGTTCGGCAATCAGTGCGCCGGCGACAATCCGCTGGCCCATATCGTTGGGGTGCATGCCATCGAGCAGCAGCCCGTCCACGCCGCCCTTGCCCTCCCAGCTGCGAAATTCCCGGTCGATATCAAGCAGCGTGACTTCTTCATCCGCCGCCAGTTCCCGCATACCGGCTGCGTACTCTTTCAGAGTCAGGTTGAAACCATCCGGATCGGTCGGGTCGAACGGAGCTTTGCCATACAGCTCCTTCAGCTTCGGGGTCCAGCGGAGTGGATTGGGAGTCATCAGAATGACGCGGACGTCTTCCTTCTTCAGAGTCTGAATGAAGAACCGCAGATTGGCGAGGTAATCCTGCCTGGCCACGCGCGAAGTGGTGGCCGGCGGGTTCTTCCAGACATCAATGGCCGAATCGTTGATACCGAACTGAATCACCACCACATCCGGCTGATGGGCCAGCACGCTTTTCTGAAAACGGGTCCGGGCAGCCACGGTGGTATTTCCGCCCACACCCGCGTTAATCACCGTCGCCGGCTGACCCCGACGGGGCAGTTCCTGCGCCAGCAGCTCGGCGTAGACTCGCAAGGTACCCCGCGGCGCGGTGGTCGAATCGCCGAAGGCCACAATCTTCAGCGGTTTTCTGTCTGTGGCTGGAGTGGTTCCGGGCTGCTTTTCCGCGGCAGTGCCTGCCACTGGCCACAGCAGAGCAGTCAGCAGAAACAGCCGCGTGAAACAGATCGGCCTGCTGCAGGACAGCGGCCGGACAGTCAGCACGGGCAGTCGCCATGGGGAACAGGTCATACGGTGCTTTACTCCGGAAATTGCTCGTCATTCGGTGGCCGCGAAGTTCCGCAGCGGGGAGATTCAGTGGCCAGTATCCCCGACTTCGCGCGGATGCGTCAAACCGCTTCCGCCGCGACTTCCGCGTGCTGCGGTTTGACCCTGCCGCGGACTGTGCTCACAATGGGCACCCATGGAGGCGCACATTCGCTCGACAGCTGCCTGGTTGCCTGACCGGGCCAGCTGAATGTTCCGTCTCCCGGCACTTCCGTCGCCATCATTCGAGTAGACGCTGCAGGAGCCTGCTGTCATGTCTGTGACTGTTCCACGATCTGCTGGCCTGAATTCTTCCCGCGGACCCGCACTCCAGCCCCCGCCGCCGGGACGTCTGCTCCAGCTGATGCAGGTTCTGCTGTTGCCCGGCCTCTGCCTGATGTCCGTCTGCTCCAGCCTGGCAGCGGCTGCACCGGCCCGGCCGAATATTCTGTTTATCTTCACCGACGACCACGCGGCCCATGCCATGAGCTGCTATGGCTCGAAGATCAACACCACGCCCAATCTCGATCGGATTGCCGCTGGCGGAATGCGGTTCGACCGCTGCTACTGCACGAACTCACTGTGCGGGCCAAGCCGAGCCGTCATTCTGACGGGCAAGCACAGCCATCTGAACGGGTTCATGAAAAATGGAGACCGATTCGATGGCGGCCAGCAGACCTTCCCGAAACTGCTGCAGCAGGCCGGCTATCAGACGGCCGTGATCGGCAAGTGGCACCTCGGCACCAGCCCTACGGGGTTTGACAACTGGCACGTGCTGATCGGGCAGGGGCCATACTACAACCCCACCATGATCGACAACGGCGAGCGTGTGAAACACACCGGCTACACCACGGACATCATTACCGACCTGGCGCTGGAGACGCTGAAGAATCGCGATCCCGAAAAACCTTTCATGCTGATGTTTCAGCACAAGGCCCCGCATCGCGAATGGCAGCCGAGTCCGAAGCACCTGACGATGTACGACGATGTGACCATTCCCGAGCCGGATGACCTGTTCGACACATACGAAGGCCGCGGAACCCCCGCACGCACGCAGGAAATGACGGTCGCTCGCCATCTGCGGCTGAATGAAGATCTGAAACTGGCACCGCCCCGCAACCTGACTCCCGACCAGCTGAAAGCCTGGAACGCAGCCTACGAGCCGAAGAACAGGGCTTTCCGCGAGGCAAAGCTGACCGGGAAAGATCTCGTTCGCTGGCAGTACCAGCGGTACATCAAGGACTATCTCCGCTGTGTGGCCAGCGTCGACGACAATGTGGGCCGCGTGCTGGATTTTCTCGACGAGAGCGGTCTGGCTGAAAACACCATCGTGATTTACTCCTCCGACCAGGGGTTCTTCCTGGGCGATCACGGGTGGTACGACAAACGCTTCATGTATGAGGAAGCCTACCGCATGCCGCTGCTCGTCCGATGGCCCGGTGTGGTGCAGCCTGGTTCCGTGGAGAACCGCCTCGTCTCGAATCTGGATTTCGCGGAAACTTTTCTGGAGGCAGCCAGTGTGAGAATTCCTGCCGACATGCAGGGGCACAGCCTGGTTCCGCTGCTGAAAGGCGAAGCTCCCGACGACTGGCAGGAGGCCCTGTATTACCACTACTACGAGTTCCCGGCGGTGCATATGGTGCGGCGGCATAACGGCGTGCAGACCGACCGCTACAAACTGATGCACTTCTACAATATCGACGAATGGGAACTGTACGACCGGGTGCAGGATCCCGACGAACTGCGGAGCGTCTACGGCGATGAGAAATATGCGGACATCGTGCGGGAGCTGAAGCAGAAACTGAAAGATCTGCAGGAGCAGTATCACGTGCCCGACGACAGCGGCAGCGTGCCGAAGGAAGTGCCTCCCCGCAGACCGCGGCAGCCGAAGCCACGCCAGCAGAAACCACAGCCGAAAAGCTGATGAACGGGGAGGAAGCGGTGCCACCTGCCGGACGTGCCGTCCATGGCAGATCAGACACCTGATAACTGAAGGAGATCCCTGTGATGCGCTTCACGCGGGTTCTGCTGATGACTGTGCTGCTGCAGCTTTCCACAATTTCAGCCCGGGGAGACGAAGCCGTGCCAGCCGACTTTCGTCTCTCCTGGGAAAAGAACATGCTGACCGTCACCGGGAAGAATCTTCCCGGCGGGAAGGTCCCCATCTGGTATCTGGAGGCGTACTGCCGTCCCGGCTCGACCGATCGCGAGTGGGGAAAGACGGTGATCGGTCACACCACGCAGCTGATCAGCGCCACGCCCGATGGCCGGGTCATCAGACTCCGGTGCACTCTGAACGACGGAGTAACCGTCGAGCACACCATTCGTGCCGTCGAAGATGGCGTGGCGTTCGAACTCACCGCGCACAACCCGACCGCAGAGGAATCGCAGGCCCACTGGGCGCAGCCGTGCGTTCGAGTGGATGCTTTCACCGGTGCCGACCAGAAGAGCTACCTCGCCCGCAGTTTTGTTTTTCTGAACGGACGGCTGGAACGGATGCCGACTCCCGGCTGGTCTACGACGGCACGTTACACTCCCGGGCAGACCTGGGCTGCGCCGGGTGTGGACCGTCACGACGTGAACCCCCGACCGCTGAATGACCTGGTTCCGACCAGCGGGCTGATTGGCTGCTTTTCAAAGGACGACTCGGCCATTCTGGCCACCGCCTGGGAGCCCTACCAGGAGCTGTTTCAGGGAGTGATTGTCTGCCTGCATTCCGATTTCCGCATTGGCGGTTTGAAACCGGACGAGACGAAAACCATTCGCGGGCGGCTGTATCTGATTCCGAACGATCTCGATCTGCTGCAGCGGGTCTATCGACGTGACTTCCCGAAACAGCAGTCGACATCGTCTGAAACTCCCTGAGACCTCCTGGCGGAAGCTTCGTTCTGCTGTCAGCTCAGGCAGTCCATGGTCTGCAGGATCAGATTCAGCAGCCCGGTGGAAACCTGGCCCCGCGCCGCGGTGATCTGCTCCCGCTCCAATGCTGTCGGCCGGATAAACACCGTTCTGCACTTCTTCCGCGTGAACCAGCCGGCAATGCAGTGTTCAGCGAAAGTCGCAGTCTCTGCATCCGCGGCGACAGTCACCCGCAGCAGGGCGGGAAGACAGGCCCAACGACCGCGGTCCGCCAGCAGCAGCGCGGCATTCCGCCGCACCGCCCGGCTGGTCCCCTTGATTGCGATCTCTTCGAGGAGGCTCTCTGAAATCATGCGGCAGACGGGATGCAGCGCCTGACGGACGGCTCTCAGCACCCGCGGGCTGCAGTCGGTCAGCAGGGGCACGAGGTCGCCGATTACAGTCTCACTCGAAACGCGGCTCAGTCCGCGAACCGCCGCTGCCCTGCGGCTCGGCAACGGATGCTCCAGCAGGCGGCGGAAGAACGGGGCATCGGTCGAGTCGCCGCATTCCGCCAGTCCTTCGAGGGCCGGCAGATTCCGGCCGGCTTCATCTGCCTGCCGGCGATACATCGAGGCGATGTCGCAGTCACCTGCTGGCCGGAGCATGAACCGGGCCAGTTCGCGCACTGCACGTCCCGCATCACACAAGGCACCTCGCCAGGTGGCATCCGCCAGGTCGGGAAAATGCTTCGCGATCAGCCGCAGTGCTGCCAGCCGCACCGGCTGGAACCGGTCGGTGGCCAGTTGCCGCAGCTGCGTCAGCAGTGAATCGCCTTCATACAGTTCCGGCAGATGCCGCGCGTAGAGCAATCGGATCACGCCGTCCTCGGACTTCATCCCCACCCGAATGAGGCGGGGACCATGTTCTCCCGGCACAGCCAGGCCGTACCGGACGACGGCCCGGCGGACTGTCCGCTCCGCATGACTGACCGCCTGCTGCAGTAATTCGTCGTGACGGTCCTGCAGCAGCAGTTTCAGAATCCGGCCGACAACCTCCTGATGATCCTGCCGGGTGAACCGGCTCAGATGCAGAACCAGTTCCATGGATTGCAGGAGGTGTGGCAGGCCGGCGTCGGTGATCCGGCTGGTCACGGCCGCTGCGGCCTCGTCACGAATCTGCCAGACCCAGTCGTTCTGCCGCAGCAGCAGGAACGGTATCTCGGTTCCATCCTGCACTTTCGCCAGTTTGCGGACGGCCTCGTGCCGGACGTAACCGTTCGAGTGGAAGCTCAGCAGGCCGAGGATTTCAACATAACCAGTGTCCTTCCCCGCACCGGCCAGTTTCACGACGTCCGCAGGCATTGTCTGATGCCAGCCGTCCGGCGACGACCAGTGCCAGCGCCAACGAATCCAGTCCTGCAGTTCCAGCAACTGGCAGTTAGTGAGGCCACTCATCACCTGCACGATGGCAGCTCTGGCCGCAGCCCGGACTTTCGTATTTCTGACCGACAGACAGTCGACCAGAGAAGTCAGGGCGCCGGCTTCCCCCGTGTTCCCCAGGCTGGCGACCAGCCCGATGACTTCCGCTTCCTGAAAGCGGCGAAACAGCCGGGGCTGCCTCAGCCTGCGGAGCCGCCAGGCGATCTCTTCGACTTTCTCCGGCAAGCGTCTCATCGGCCCCTCAGTCCTCGTCTCCAGGAAATTTTCCGCGGAAATCCGGATCGGGATCTCCGTTCATTTCATAGGAGAACGACAGGAGCGAAGTATCGGATCTTTCCTTTTTCAGAGTCCTGCATTGAAGCCCGGCCGCGCAACACCGACGGCCAGGGGCACCGGGAACCTGTCGGCAGGCCAGCCAGGGTACATGCGGGGGGAGTAATTTCGCCGCTGTTGCTATTCGGTCTGTAAGACCGCTCGTCCCGTGAACAAGCTGTGCCGCTCCTCGCACTGACCTTGAGGCTTCACGGAATATAGGGAAAGCCAGGGCAGGGTGTCCGCAGGCAGCAAAAATTAAGGCGTTCTCTGTGCCGCGGGACGAGTTATGCAGACCAGACAGCACAATGGACTGTCGGCTGGAAGGAAGAAACCGGAGGCGGAACGGGATCACCAGGTCCAGGGAAATGCAAGCTCAAACGGCTGTTATCTGAATGACAGGTGCTGAGAATAACTATCCGGTCATATACATGGAAATTTCACAAACTGTCAGAAGTCCTGTGTACGATCTGGACAGGTACTGCAGGCATGGCTACTCTGGTCAGATCGGCATCAGGCAACTTACTAATGATGCCGTCCCGCCAGTATTGTCCCTCCTGAGTTAAGTGGAGACCTGCATGAACCACTCGCGCCAGCATTCCGTACGACTCCGGCCAGGCAGTTTCAAGTCCCGCTCTACCAGAAAAATCAATCCGACCACCGGTGGATTGCGATCCGCCTCCTCCCGCGGTGGTTTCACTTTAATTGAACTGCTGGTTGTGATTGCGATCATAGCCATTCTGATTGCCCTGCTGCTGCCGGCCGTGCAGCAGGCCCGTGAAGCAGCCCGCCGCACACAGTGCCGGAACAACCTCAAACAGATGGGGCTGGCCTTTCATAATTTCCACGACGTGCACGGTGCTCTGCCGCCCCTGCAGATTGCCGATCAGTGGGCAACCTGGGCAGCGATGATTCTGCCTGGCCTCGAACAGGGCACAAGTGCCGCGCAATGGGATTACAAGCTGCGATACCACCATCAGCCGGAGACCGCCGGGGCGGACTTCCAGGTGTTTCACTGCCCGTCGCGCCCCTCTCAGGACCGCGGCAGCACAGGGAATTCCCGCAGCATTACCTGTACCAGCACGCTGCCTGGCCCACCCACGGAAGTTGGGCCTCCGGGCTGGTCTGACTATGGCGTGTGCTGGGGGACAGTGCGGTATTCAAACGATGGTGCGATTAAGGCCGCCAATGATGTGATCACGAACGCTCCCCGGAATCCGGGGGCCAGCGAATGTATTCACCGCGGGTGGAAGTATGCCAGTCGTTTCCGGGATATCACCGACGGCACGACGAATACGGTGATGGTCGGTGAAATGCACATTTATCCCGGTGCGGGCATGTCGGTGGTTTACAATGCGGACTCGCAGACATCCAACGCGCGGATTCTCGGTCATTCCGGCGCCTATGATTCCACCACGGGCCGCTATGCCAAGGAAATCGGGATTATGGGCGACCCGTTGTATGACCTGACGACAGCCGATGCTCCCTGGTACGAGTATTTCGGCAGTTCGCACAGTGGGGTCTGCCACTTTACGATGGTCGATGGCAGTGTGCGGGGGATTTCGGTCAACACCAGTATTGAGGTGCTGCATCGGCTTTCGCGTGAGAACGATAACGAAGTCGTTGGAGAATTCTAAAGCACCGGTCGAGCGGGTGAGAACGTCACCCGCAACCCTGTGAAGCGCTGAGTGCTGCATCTGCTGCTGCTTTCTCGTATCGACTCCTGCACCATTTTCTTCGGTGAGCCATCGTGGTGCAGGAGTCTGTGTCGGGGACTGGTGGAAAACATGGCGCGCATAGTTGGTTATTTGTAAGTGACTGGTCGCTGGCGAGAGGGTTTTCCTGGTGTGCTTTTGGGGACCGTCGTCTGCGCCATGGTCCTGGATTGCCGGATTTTCTGTTTTGCTGACAGCCTGGCTGTCAGCAGACTGTCCGGAAACCTCGTGCCACCTCAGACAGATGTGGCGGTCCCGAAGCACAGGCGCAAGCCGTGGTATGGGGACAAGGCTTTCCGGAAAGGCACTCCGTCCCCGCGGAACTCGGTCTGTGACACCGTGCCCTGTCGTTTCCGGGTGGCCTGACCGGGTTGCCTGATTGTTCTGTTGGCAGGGCGGATATGGCTGGTGCAGCTCGTGGTGTTGAGAAATCTCAACCATGAGTCGCGGCCCCTCGTCAACCGCCTGTTCTGCGACGTGCTGGTTCTGTTCCCTGCGCCTGATGTCCTTCGAGGCCCCGCAACTGCTTCCGGGCAATGACGGGCCTGTTTTCCGTTTCTGTTTTCCTGTCGAAGTTCAAGGATTGCCTGCCTGTGTTCCGTTCGCCAAAGAATGCTTCCGTTTTTGCGCCGTGTGCTTTTCTGATCTTGAGCCTGGCGATGACAGGATGTTCGGGAGAAGAACCCACGTACGAGGTGACGGGTAAAGTAGTGTTCGCTGATAACCAGGAGCCCGTGCCTGGCGGAGTGACCATCGTGCTGGAATCGACCCGGCCGCCACACGAGCGTTCCTCCGCCGATATTCAGCGGGATGGCACCTTCACCCTTAGCAGTCGACGGCAGGGCGATGGCAGCATTGAAGGAACGCATCGGGTCCGGTTTACCGCCCCGGTCTCACAGGGAGCCCCGGATCCGGATGTGACGGTTGCCAGAATTCTGGACCAGAAGTACACGGAATTCGCCACGTCCGGACTGACGGTGGAGGTCGAGCCTGATGGAGACAACGAACTGCTGGTGACGGTCGAGCGAGCTCAGGGCGGAGGCAAAGCTCCCGCACAGCCGGCTCCGGCACCGGCCCTGCCCCCTTCGCAGGATCCGGAAGCCATTCGCTCGCCGGATCTCGATGTGCAGTAGTCGCCCGTTGCCTCGAGGCGGGCATGTCTGCAAAGGGGGGATTTCCGCGAAGTGCCCGCCGCATGCGTCCTGAGGAGCCGGAGTCCCCCCAGTCGTGCGGTCAGCCGGGAAGAAGCCTCAGGAGCGAGCAGCGTCTTCCCCGGCGACGTGCGGGTTGTTGAGGGCCGCGAGCAGGAAGGCTCCGGCGGCTGCACCGAACACGGAGTAGTCCAGCGGGGCCTTGATGCCGATGGCGAGGGTCATCATCAGGGCAAACTGCATCATCAGCAGCCCGCTGAGCAGTGCCCCGATTCTCAACTGACAGCCCATGATCAGCCAGACGGCCAGGAGTACTTCGGCGATCGTGGCGGCCCACCCCAGTGCGGGTATGACTGCTGCAGGGGCAAACCAGTGCAGCAGTGCCACATATTCCAGAAAGGCTGACCAGTCTCCCCAGACAACACCCGCGGTGCCTGGGCAGCCCCAAAGGCCGAAGCGGTCGGCGACTGCAGAGAGAAAGCCTGCTGCAAGGGAGAGCCGCAGAAACCAGCAGGCAACAGGGACAGTCAGGCCGGCAGTCATCAGGCACCACCAGGTTCCAGCGGGGTGAGAAACAGGAATCAGTGTCTGTCCGCTGCTGCCGACCCCGCGCCTGCGTTCGCAGCAGTTTGAGGGGGTTTGAGGGGAAATGGCAGGTTGAGACCGTCAGTTGTCCTCGGACTGTGCGACGAACTGCACCATGGGGTAGCCCGCCGTCCAGTCGATGACAAAACGTCCGTCGGAGGTGGGGTAGTCGAGGCTGTCCCGGCGATCGTAGTCGGCCGGTGTGCTGCGGAGGACGGCTTTGGTGCTGTCCGGCTGCATCAGTTCGCCCGCCACGTGCTGCACGATCAGCGTGCGGTTCCCCAGCGGGTGCCCGGTGCTGGTGAAGATCTTTCCGTCGAGATCGTCGTCCGTCAGAAAGTGGGGCGTGACATCCAGCTCGGCCGCCTGCATGTGTTCCACCATCCGGCGGGCATCCGCGAAGGGGCAGGTGCTGTCGGTGGTCCCATGCACGACGAAGAATTTCGTCGTGCAGCCGTGCTTCTTCGTGGCTGCGAGGATGGACTCGTCTCCCAGATCCCGAATCTGCTGATGGCCGGGTGACAGCCAGTGGCTGCTGGTGGGATCCTGGCTCCATTTTGCATTCAGCCCCGAACCGCCGGGCTGGCCGAAGGCAATATCGTCGGAGAGGCGGGCCATGCCGCACATGTCGATTGCCACGGTAAAGGTGCGGGGAGCGAGGCGGACGGCCATCAGAGTCACGTTGCCGCCGCCCGAACCGCCGGTGACATACACCCGCCCGGGATGGAATGGCTTCTCGTCGGCTCGCAACCGGTGAGCAGCCCAGGACAGGGCACGCAGTGCATCGGTCGCCTGCAGCAGGCCGAAATCATAGGGGGCTTTCAGGTCGATGCCTTCCCGTCCACTCTGCAGATAGTTCACACACAGGGCGATGACGTTAAAGTTTTCCGCCAGGTAGGTGGGGCTGGCCGTGCCGACACAATGCGTACCGCCCCAGTTGTGCAGCGTGAGCATCAGACCGGTTTCGGCGGTGACATTCTGCAGCTGGCCGCCGGGGTAGTGCACGGTGACTTCGATTGACCTTGGCCCGGGGAAGTGCCGCCACTCCTGGGCGGGCAGGGTGACCCGCCCGTTCTTCTCCGGCAGCTGCGCCCATTCCTCCACGGCTTCTGTTTCAGCTTTCGCTTCCGAACTGGCAGCGGAAGTCGCGTCCGCGGCCGGAAGGTGGCTGTCGGCTGTCAGCAGGCCGCCCAGCAGGGTGGCTGCAGTCAGCAGAGGAATCCACAGTCGATTGGGACGGGCTGCAGTACAGCGGGAGCGAATCGGCATTCACGCTCTTTCCAGTTGGAAGCAGTGCGACAGCCTGGCGGCTGCCATCGGGGATAAGGACGTTCCCGGGAGGTGCGACTGGCTGCGGGAACCATCGAAGACGGCCTCCCATGACTTCAGCCAGCCGGGGCATCCGGGTTGATCTCCGGCTGGCATTTCGGGTCTCAGGTGGCCGGCCGTCGGGGCGTGACAGAGCCCGCCGGGCTCATTCGCTGTCTTCGTCGAGGTTTTCCTTCGAGAAGTCGGCGAGCATTTTGCCGAGGTACCGCATGGTTCCCGGCTGGCCGTGCAGCTGGCCTTCCGCGTGCTGGTCCACCCGCTTCAGCACCAGCGTCATGAGGTCATCACCCGGCTTGAAAGCTTCGATGGCCAGCTTGCGGATTTTTTCGTTCTCGTCGGCACCCTTGCGGAACTGCCGCAGTTCCATCCACGGGCCGGGGTGGACGGACACATCGAGATAGGGCGCGTCGGCCGGGCCCGGTTCGGCATCGCCAGTCACCTGTCCGATGGCTGCCTTCAGGTTGTCCAGTGCTCCCTCGCCAGCGGCAATCCAGACGCGCTCCTTCTCCGTGCCCACATACAGTTCCTGTGTGCCGAAGAAGTACTGAAACCAGGCCTGGTGCAGTTTGGGCAGGCCAGTGCGGTGAATTTTCACTCCACCGGCTTCGTCCACATTCAGGTCGACCTTCACATCGCCGGTGGAAGGCAGCAGTTCCAGCAGCTGGATGACCTTCGTGCCGTCGGCCGTTCGGGCTGCCGCTGTCAGCGTGTGTTTGCCGCCGGCCAGAGTCTGCCCTTCGCCGAACGCGTCGATCAGCCCGGTCTTGACACCCTCGCCCGCCAGATCAAAAAACATGTTGACGGCTTCAAGCATCACCTTTCGCTGGTCTTCGTTGAACTCCGCGCTGGTCTTCGTCTGAGCCAGTTCCCGGGTTCGCATGGCAGCCAGCAGGGCCAGCAGGTTTTCCTGCCGCATGTTGTCCTGTGGCTGGTTGATGCGGGCGGAAAGAATGTTGTTCTCCGTGCCGCGGGGCACGTTCGCGAAATCGCTGGGCCGCTGGCCATAGGAGTTGATTTCCTTTGCCAGGTCGGTGCCTTCCAGCGGATCGACCCGCATCTCCAGCCGTGCTTCCTGTTTCACCCGATCGATGGTCAGGCCCAGCAGGAGGCGGGCCGCTTCGGCGTACAGCCGTTCTTCCATGTCGAGCGAATTATCGGCGGAGACCCGGCGGACCGCGAACTCCTCGTCGGACTCGTTCTCTCCCCGTTTCAGCTTCTCCAGCCGCTGTGCCCGAATTTCGGGGAAGTAACCGTGCCGCTCGGTAATGCCTTCGGTCTGGTTGCGGCCATCGAGCGCCAGATCGTATCCGGGTTCAATCAGGTGCTTCACATCGGACCGGGGATCGGGGAGATCGACGGGCACGTCGTCCTTCTGTTCGCCGAACGTGGCATACTCGCCCTCGTACCGCATGTAACCGATCAGGTCTTCCTGCATCTTCAGCCGGTACAGTGTCCGGGCGATGCGACGAACGTCCATTCCCAGCGGTTCCAGGTTGCGGGTCCGGAACTGGTCGAAATCAGCAACCGGGACACTGGAGCGGTAGCGCTCCACCGAGCCTGTGAGCACAGGATCCATCCGCAGCATTTTGGTGCGGTCGACCCCGATGAGGAAAATCTCAAGATAGTCCACCAGCACGGGGTGCTGCTTCTGCTCTTCCGGGCTGGTGAGCGACATCACCCAGGCCAGGTCCTCCAGAATGTGGTTCGCATTGGAGGAGATCATCTGCACCCTGGGAGCCAGGGGCCGGGGTTCTGCCGCAGTGGCGGCCGGGCTGGCACAGAGGGTCACAGCTGTGAGGGCAATTACGGTATAGAGCAGTCGAGTCACAGGTGACTCCTGATTACAGTTCCAGATTGGTTTCATGACTTCCGCCCGGGACGGCAACACCGCCATCGTGCGGGAAGGATGCTGATCTCATGATGCGGGAGTCTGCAGTCCGGCCCGGTGCCCGACTGCTGGGGCTCATTCTTCAGCAGCAGCGGTGGTTCGCTGCCCGTGGGGAACCCCTGGCCCCGGTCTTGCCTGCTACGAGGCACTTGATGGTATTCCAACCCGCTGCAACCGGTTCTGACAGCTGAACCG